>NZ_JBXAPF010000004.1:0-234570 GCF_058803665.1 Lysinibacillus sp. GW821-FHT14F06 | reverse complement strand
TTTGGATTCTTGAAGGCTAATTTGCGTTTCACTCGATTTTCTGTACGAGGAAAATCGAAGGTGGAAAACGAGATGGGCCTCGCATTAATGGCCGTGAATATAAGAAAATTCACAGCCATTAGCTAAAAGCTATCTGGAAAAACATAAAAGATCGAGAAATCCGACTTTGAATGAATTCAAAGTCGGATTTCTCACGAATTGAAGCTAGTTATGTCCCAGCCTCTTTCTAAAATTCCCTTCAATTTCATATTCTTTTCGTCGTTTGTGTATGTTTTACTTTCACTTGAGGTCTATCAAAGCGCTGTTCAAGCGTTCTCTCACTTGAACTTCAAAGAAATGCTAATTAAATAAGTGCTGTAGATTCAAATTTACAGCACTTCAACTTAATCAGACAAGAGATATTATCCATCTCGAATATTAATTGGAATTTTCAAAAATTTTTGCATATATAAACAAATTTAGGACTTTAAACAAAAGCCATCGAGAATGACTCTCTCGATGGCTTATACTCTACTTAATGGTTAAATGATGTATCAAAAATAATCAAATTACTTTTTTTCATACGTAGCAAAAACTTCACTCGCTATATTTAAAATTAACCGAACTTCAGATTCATTTCTATCCTCAACTAGATTTTTTAAAATCATAATCAACTCTTTTTTTTCAAAGTACATATTATCAAAATTTAGAGTATTAAATTTAAAAATACTACTTGGAGTTTCTTCTAAGCCTTGAGTAATCTTTTCTAAGGTCTGTATGGTTATATTTCTATCCCCTCTTTCAACCCCAGCCAAATAGAAGTTATTCAAGCCCCTCAGTCCATTTAATTAGATTATACCAAAATAATCCAAACCCTTGTTGAACTATTCTCCCCCTTAGCCATCCATGTCGCGTACAATCAACACTACACCACAGTAAATGAAAGATTATTACGTTCTTTCATGGGAGTTTAAGTATATTTCTTCACAAGGTGATTACATGCCATTCGTAAAGAGCAATACTTTGTTCAATTCGCATTTTACTACCTCAGGATACTGATATGTACGCTGTAATTGATTAGCTGTTAGATTTTTAAGTACATATATCCAGCGTTCATGTAGACAATCTTTTTTTTCAAACAGTACGACTTTATTTCAAAGACATAACGATCTTACTACCCATTTTTTATTTATCCCATACGCTCATCTGCTACTACTACTATTTTTTATTACCAAATTAGCCGTTTCACTCGGATGGTTAAGAGGAAAATGATGACCATATGGAACAAAATCAACCTTACCCAGATGCGAAGGAGCAGAATAGCCTCTGTCAGAATCCCCCCAAATAATGTGAAGATTATACTTTGTTACTTCATTGAAATCACCTTGAACGTTTTTCGATAGTAAACTGTTAAGCTGAACGGTAGTATTTAAAATTCTAGGAGAAGTAAAACTTTTACTTATTTTTTCAATATAATGTTCAGGGATGCTCTCTATACTTTCAAATAAACCATTACTTAATAAATATCGCTCTATCAGATTAGTAGTTGCCAATTTCAATGTCCATTTGTTCATAAATTGAGGAACATTTATGGATTTAGCATTTTTTTTAGCAATAGGAGGCTGAAGTAAAGTAATTGTATACTTCTTATCTATGTACTTTTGTACTAATGCTTCCAAAAGAATATACGCACCAAATGAATGGCCAATTAGATGGGCACCGTTAGTAGCTTTCTCCAATAACTTTTTCACTACATTCAAATAGATATTTAAAAGATTTTTCTCTCGTTTAAAAGGAGAACGTCCCAAACCTGGAAGATCCAAGATCCATACAGGTTGACCCGTTTTTTCATGAAGCTCTTGCGCTAAAGGAAATAAATCCTCTCCATCACTCAATAAACCATGAAATAAAATAAACGGTTTCCCCTCTCCTTGTAATTGGTAAAGGGTATTGTTATCGCATAATGTTCGCTCAAATAAATGATGATGCTCACCATTTTGATACATCAATCGATAATCCAGATCAGCTACTACGGCAGGGAAAAAGTTCATGACACTCGTCTTCTTAAACCAATCTCCCCCCATCATGTTTTTCACCGAAACATTTGAAAATGTTCGTTTTGTCATAAAATTCAGTCCATCAGAAGGAATGTTTGTTATTTTACTTACTCCACTTTTCATTATTGTTTTCATAAGCGGCATTGGAACAGAGATTTTTGGTGCCCTCATATTCATACTTTCCGACATAACATTTAATAATTCAGCAATGTTCGGATCGTTCTCTTTGTCTTCAACAAGTGTATATGTTTGAATAGCCGGCTGCTCCAATTTGAAAACCTGCACAATAAACTTCGCAAACTCATCGTTTGAAATCAGTGGCAACCTATATCCCTTACCTCCAGGAATCACTGGCATGAGCCCTCTTCGCATACTTGTCACAAGCAAACCTAATCCTGCTATCTGCTCTGTACTCCCTGTTTTACTACTACCGACCACAGTTGGCGGATTAATGACAGACAGCGGATAACCTACTGTTGATGCCTGCTGACGGATATAAAGATCTGCTAAAAACTTTGTTCTCTCATAGGGATTTTTTATTTTCAAAAAATTGTTTCCTTCTTTAAACACATCTATCGCAATCTTGCTATTTTTATCATCAAAGGGACTCATATAGCCTACAACATGAATAAATTGTTGCAATCCCTTCAATTGGTGAATATTTTTAGCGAATTCACTAATATGTTGGGCACCATTCAAAAATACAGAAGCTGCCTCTTTGCTAGTCGCTTGAATATCCATGGGGCCTCCTGCGTGAATAATCACATCCGTTTTCAATACCAACTCCTTATCTTCAGCACTTAGACCTAAGTCTATTTTCGTTAAATCACCTTCAATAAAGTGCATATCTGTCTCTTTTAAGATACCTCTTTCTTGATAAATGCGTGTTGCTTTACTTTTCGATCTCACTAATAGAAGAATTGTAACATGCTCTTTGGCTAATTCCTTCACTAATTGCTTTCCAATAAAACCTGTTCCACCAGTTAAAAATACTGTTCTCATAAAAATCCTCCTTGTAGTACTATGCAGTACTAATTTGATGTAAAAAAAATGCTTCTTTTATCGAAGCAAGTTAAACAAATGATCTGCTGTTTTCAAGATTACAGTTGCATCCTCCAGTGTTTCTGAAATAAATAGCGCTCCTTCAAGATTTGTAATAAAAAGAGATGCAACCTCGTCAATATTAATTGTCTTTCTAAATTCACCATTCTCTATCCCTTGTTTAAGGAATAGAGAAACTTTCGTTTGTAATCCTGCAAAAAAAAGACCTATTTTTTCTTTTACTTTTGTGGCATTTGTAGGGCTTTGAATATAAAGCGTAATAAATGGACAGCTCCCCTTATATTCTCTCGTCTGAACTCCTTGTGATATTTGTTTTAAAAACAGTTGGATACGATCTTCAACTAATAATTGGTTTTGAGATAGTAAGCCATCAATTGCAGATTGATACATTTCAATCCAATAATCAACGACCCCTTCCAACAATTCTTCCTTATTAGAGAAGTGATAATACACATTAGACTTTGAAACTTTGCTTACACGAACTAATTCATCCATGCTTGTATAAGCAAACCCTTTTTCTAAAAATAATGTTGCAGCTACTTCAATCACACGTTTTTGATTCATTAATTTTACCCTTGTCATAATTAGTACTATACAGTACTACAATGGGTGTTGCAAGTATTTTTGTTAGTTTAATAAAAAAATTGATCAAAAAAGCTATATTTTAATTGATTTTACTGCTAAAAATTAATCTCATTTTGAACAAAGTTGAACTGAACCCCAAAACTGTTTTGGATGGCCTAGTATTAATCCAATGCAATTGAGAAGATTTGATTTCCCAATATTATTCTCTCCAATTATTGCTGTAAAAGGTTTCAAAGGGATAGTAAACTCCTTTTCACCTAGACTCAGATAAGGTGTTAATATTCATACCACGTTCTAGTCGCTGTTTAAGGGCTTCTAAAGGTGTTATATTAGATAATCCAAAATGAGGTGTAGTGTTGTATTCCGCAATCAGTACATCCACCAGTTCTTCAATATGTTCTACAGATATATTATATTTAACTGCAATTTTTTCATTATTTTTTAACTTTTTAGGATCTTGAGGATTATTTCCAGTAGTAGACACTATACGTTGAAAACCATTTTGTTCAAGTGTTCTAAAAAACCTTTCAATGTGAGGTCGACTAATCGGAGTAGCAACTGATCCCATATTAATTGAACAACCTATAAAATTATTTAATTGATCTTGTACAATTTTAGCTAGATTGGCTTTCGCATTGTCATAGAAAAATTCATCCCAAATTCCATATGCAGCTTCATGTATAAGATATGAGGGGAAACCTGCACTTTCACAATATTTTAAGTTGGGTATAGTAAGTTCTTTTGGTTTCCATGGTTTTATAGCATTCCTAATACACATTAAAACATCATCCGAAGAATATTCTTTATTTAGACATAAGTGATAGCCTAATATACAGCGGGTAGCAACATCTATTATTGATAAAATCCAAATTCTATTTAAGGATTTCGATACTTTAGACAAGAACTTTTAGACGTTTTATTTTAAGTATAGATGTAGGTTATGATCGATTTTATAAAATCCCCCTTAGGCATTGCGGATTTTGTAATCACTAACTAAAAAATTTGAAGTATCTCTTTACGATAAGCATATTAGACAGACATAAGCACTCTTAGTTAATTGTGCTTATGTCTGTCTTGTTATTTTAAACTAGTGTGTTTTAATAATTCCTCTCTAATCTCATTATTTATAGGTATAGATTTCTTCTCCTCAAAATTAAAATTAACTAAAACAGCCTTTCCACGAGCAATACAATTTTTATTTTCATCTTCAATTGAATGTTCTACATCAAAGCTAGATTTACCGATTCGGCTAACCCATGTATATACTTTAATTTTTTGAGCATATCCAATTTCCTGAAGAAAATCACAATTAGTTGATGCAACAATAAGGTTCCACGATTCTATACTCAAATTATGATTGAAAATTTGAAATAGTCCCTTTCTGGCTTCTTCAAAATAAGTAAAATAAACAGAATTGTTAACATGTCCTAAAGAATCACAGTCATTAAAGCGAACATTCAAATTAGTTTCAAACATATTATCACTCCTTTTTAAATTATTGAATAGTACTCCGCCCTTTTTCCTCCAGAGTCTTTTGCTCAGGAAGTAAAAAGGTGAAAGTTGCACCAATTAATAAAATAATTATCGATAGATAAAAAGAAGAATTATAATTGGCATGGAAATTATACATTAGACCTGGAACATATGCCCCTAATGCAGATCCAATTTGATGACTAAGAAATAGCCAGCCTATAATAAAACCTATTGAATAGTTTTTAAAATGTTGGGTTGCTAATAATTGAGTAGGAGCTACAGTTGCAAAATCAACTAAACCAAAAATCATAGCAAATATTATGAATAGATAAGGATTACTATTATCTAAAAGTATTAGAAGAGAAAGTGGCCGGACTATATATAATACAATTAGAAACTTACGACTACTCCATCGATCAGCTATAACACCTGATATTAATATTCCAATTATATTAAATGCGGCCAAAACACTGACTGCAATTCCTGTTATGCTTGTTGAAAAACCGCATAACTGTGCAATAGGGATTAAGTGAGTGTCCATTAATCCTGTAGTAGTAAAACCACAAATTGCAAAAGGTAAAATAATGAACCAAAATTGTTTTTTTCGATAAACTTCCCAATTAGAGAATGTGTTGCTTTTTTTCTTTTTACTATTTGTAAATTCTTTATTACGATGGCCTCCTATAGGTTCTAGCTCTTTATCTTCAGGATTATTTCGTATTAAAAACAAAACTATAGGAAAGATTACTATGGCCAAAATTAAGCCTAATACACTAACAGTTCCTTTCCAACCAATCCAATGTATTAAAGCAAGAGACCCTGGTACAAGTATCATTTGCCCTGCACCAAACCCAGTTTCTACTATCGCTAAAGCAAGTCCCCGTTTTTTATGAAACCAGTTTGTAACAATTACAGTTGCAGCTACATTTGATGCTCCTCCAACCCCAACTGATACAAAAAGTCCGTAAATAATCAACAATTGCCAAAAATCATTAACAAAAGCCATCAATAAAAAGCTAATTGCCACTAGAATAGTACTTAATGAAAGTATTAAACGTGGACCAAACTTATCAACTAATGTTCCAATAAATGGTTGAGATACCCCATAAACAATAAAGCTAATTGTTGAGATAAGTGAAATTGTTCCTCTGTCCAATTGAAAGTCATTTTCCCATGGCTCTATAAATGCACCAAATGATAAACGAACACCTTGAACAGCTAATAGGTTTATAAATATGACTAGTACAATTATCCACGCATAATGAATTTTCAATTTCATATTTTCACTTCTTTTCTGTTGTATAAATATTTTATGAAATATCCTTATCTATGAATCTTTTAATTCGTTGCATGGCTTCTTGTAACAGTTCAAAACGAGTAACATAACTACATCTTATATACCCTTCACCACCTTTACCGAATACTGAACCTGGTACCACAGCAACTTGTTCATCTATTAGTAATTTTTCAGCAAATTCTTCGCTTGATAAGCCTGTAGATGAAATGTCTGGGAATACATAAAAAGCTCCTCCTGGTAAATGGCATGAAAGTCCCATTTCATTGAATTCATTAACAATATAATGTCTACGGTCGTTATAACTTTGCACCATTTTTCTAACTTGCTCCTGACCATTTTTTAAAGCTTCTATTGCTGCAAATTGAGACATTGTAGGAGCGCACATTATGGAATATTGATGTACTTTCAACATTCCTTGAATAATTTCTGATGGTCCACAAGCAAATCCTAATCTCCCTCCTGTCATAGCAAAACCTTTTGAAAATCCATTCATTAAAATGGTCCTTTCCTGCATACCTGGGATGGAAACCATGCTTGTAAAGGATTCATCATAAGAAATTTCTGAATAAATTTCATCGGAAAGGACCAGTAAATTATGTTTTGCTATTACCTCAGCTATTTTTTCAAGGTCTCTCCTATTTAAGACAGTTCCAGTGGGATTATTAGGTGAGCAAATGATTATTCCTTTTGTTTTATCTGTTATAACTTTTTCTAATTGCTCGGGTTGGAGTTTAAAATCAAAATTAGCCAATGCTTGGATCGTTACTACTTTTCCACCCGCCATTTCAATTATTGGAGAGTACGATACATAGCTAGGTTCTATCACTATTATTTCATCACCAGGGTTAACGATAGTTCTTATAGCAATATCAAGTGCTTCAGAAGATCCTACAGTTACTAAAATTTCATTTTCAGATGAATATTTGGCATTAAATTTATTGTATAAATAATCAGAAATTTCTTTTCGAAGTTGAATAAGCCCTGCATTAGGAGAATAAGCAGTATAACCTTTCTCTAGTGATAAAATGCTTGCTTCACGAAAATTTAATGGAGTTACATAATCAGGCTCACCTACTCCCAGAGATATAACATTGTTCATTTGATAAGCTAAATCGAAAAAGCGTCTAATACCTGATGGCTTAATTGTTTGAATATGATTTGATAAAAATTTTTTGGGGTCAAAGTCTTTGGTATTCATAGTTTAAAATCACCATTCTTATCTTTTACAATCTTAAAAATTGTTATTTTTTAAAGTGTTTTCCCTTTTATAATTGTAGATCCGCAATTGAATATAAGACAGCTGAACCACTAATCTTTACTCTAACATCGTCGTATTTACAGTATAGTGTTCCACCACGTTTAGATAGCTGTCTAGCGATCATTTCATTTTTTCCTAGCCGTTTTGCCCATAATGGAATTAAACTACAATGTGCTGAACCACAAACTGGATCTTCATTTACATTTAGTTTTGGCCAAAAGGCTCTAGAAACAAAATCAACCTCATTACCTTTTGCAGTCACAATAACAGCAAGTCCTTCTGGAAATTGCGCTAATTTAGTAAAATCAGGAGACAAGTTAAGTACATCTTCTTCTTTTTCAAGTACAAACACTAAATCTCTACCTAAAAAAGTTTCTACAGGTTTTATACCGAGTGCTTCCACCATCTGTTTTGTCAAGTCATATTCGTTAAGCTTTATACTTGGGAAATCTAATTCATAAAGATCATTTTTTTTCGAAACAATCAGTTCTCCACTCTTTGTTTGAAATCTGATTTTTTTAAGTTCTTTGTCATAAAAATTTGTGATAATATAAGCAGTTGCTATAGTTGCATGTCCACAAAGATCAATTTCTCCTCCAGGTGTAAACCATCTTAAATGATAACTGTCTCTATCTTTTTCTTTTACAGCAAATGCTGTTTCAGAAAGATTATTTTCAATAGCTATATTCTCCATCATTTTTTCAGGCAGCCATTCATCCATAATACAAACACCAGCAGGATTACCCTCAAATATTTTTTCCGCAAAAGCATCCACTACATAATATTTCATTAAAAAAACCTCCTGTTTACCTTTATTCAGAACTATTTAAACAGTACTTAATTCTATTTCAATATAAACTCACCCACCCACTCTATACATAGCAAAGCATCCTCCTTGATGTTATAATGTGTTCATTTGAATCACCTTATTTTATAACTAAACTAGGTATAACACTCAATACACTTCTATAACACTTTATGGAGGATAGACATGCATATTGAAATTCAACGAAAATCAGAGACTTCTCTTTCTAAACAAATTTTCCAATCAATAGTTGACCATATACGATCAGGCCTATTACCAGAAGGAAGCCAGTTACCTTCTGTCCGGGAATTATCTAAAAAATTAGAAGTTAGTTTTGTTACTGTGGTCAAAGCATATAAAGAACTCGAAAAAGAAAATTATATTATTTCTATTCAAGGAAAAGGAACATTTGTGAATATTGGCGAAACAGATATAAGAAATTCAAAAACAGATGAACCACCGTTTAATTGGCAGTTATCTATACAAGATTATCTACCAAGAGCTCAGTTTTCTCGCTTTCATCACATTCAAGGCGAAATTCAACTCTCTTCATCAATGATTGACCCAGGGCTTCTCCCTAATCAATATTTAGAAAAAGAAATTCATAAAATGCTTTCTGAAAACCCAAGGATATTATCTCGATATAGTGAAATTCAAGGTGAGTATGAACTAAGAGAAGCAATGTCTAACTATTTAAAACAGTTTGATGTACCTACTACACCTGAAAACCTTTTAGTTACAAATGGATCCCAACAAGGAATAGATCTTATCGCTCGTACATTTATTGGTCCAAATGATGTGGTGATAATGGAAAGTCCTACGTATCCAGGAGCGATAGACGTTTTTAGAGGAAGAGGTGCTACCATACTTACTGTTCCAGTAGATAGAGAAGGTATGAATTTAAATATACTTCAAAATTTGTGTGATAAATACAAACCAAAGATTATTTATACAATACCTACCTTCCATAACCCCACTGGTGTAGTTATGTCACAAAAGCGCCGTAGACAAATTTTAGAGATCGCAAAAAGTATTCAATGTATTGTTGTAGAAGATGATCCATGGAGTGAGATTTATTTTGATAAAAAGCCACCTGCCCCTATTAAAAGTATGGATAATGATGGTCATGTAATTTATTTAAAAGGGTTAAGTAAAACGCTAGCTCCAAGTTGCAGAATTGGAATTCTCTCAGCATCAGGTTCGATTTTCAATCGTCTATTGGCTGCTAAATCTAATGCAGATTTGGGTAGTCCTTTATTAACACAGAAATCATTATTACCCTTTATTACTTCAAAGAAAATGATAGATCATATGAAAAAATTAAGAACAGCATTAAAAGTAAGACGGGATTTGTCACTCGAATTACTATCAAAATACTCTCCTGAAGGGATTACGTGGATGATACCTAATGGGGGATTAAACTTATGGATTACACTTCCGATTTGGATAGATACAAATCAACTTCTGATAGAAGCAAAAAAAAATCTTGTATCATTTTTACCAGGTTCTGTTTGTTTTCCAGTAGAACAAGAAAAATGTCATTTACGATTAAGTTTTTCATTTATGAGTGAACAACAATTACAACAGGGAATTAAAACTTTATGTATGATTTTTAATGCTGAAATATCTTCGAAAAAAAATAACACTCCAGATTTTTGAGATTATTCTAATGAGTAAAAAAAGGTTCTTTTAATATAGAAAAGGATTTCCAGAAAGAAACATTTACTGAAGTCTGAAGTTTGATTTTATGGTTATATTAAATAAGCCAGAAAATTTTAGAAATAACGCTATGAGGCGTATCGATATTCAGTTACACGTACCGTTGCCCATCTCGATCGCTCTCACAGTGCATAATAAAAGCCTTCCACAATGATGTTGAAATTTATGATTGCTTGTGATTTTGTTCAACTTCAGTTAATTAAACCTTTATTTAACAGCTTGAATAATAGCTGAGACAATATAATTTTCTAAATCATAATAAGGTTCTTATTCACGGTTAAATTCTTTGGTATCATTTTTGGTTCAATTGAGATATTTGAAAGCCTGCATCTTTTAAAAGTACTATCTTTCCCATAAATCTTTAGGATTTTATTATATGCACTTATACTATTTCCTTTTAAAAACAGAGAATGGATATATAAAACGGATTCTATTAATAAATTCTTTGAACTTTTATCTAGAAAATCACTTATTAAATTAATACTATAAAGCATAATATAACAAGAATATTTGATACGAATCATACATATATTGATTTTAGTATTTCATTATAACAGAAGTCTATTATTATCCTAAGATGGATTTATAATATATGCGAAAATTATCTATAAAGATAGGATGATGACAATTATTGAAAAATCGGTTCTTGCTATGGTTATTTTACGTGTATTGTCTGGAAGTATTGAAGTAAGTGCTGGATTGTTGATGCTAAAGTTGAATAATTTAGAAAAAGCATTCTATATTAATACAATGCTTGCATTGGTTGGCCCAACAGTTTTAATCGTAACGACAGCAATTGCATTATTTGGACTAGCTGATAAAATTCCTGTGACGAGAATCATTTGCCTATTTACGGGAATAACACTTATTATTATTAGCTCACATATTAAGTAATATGGACATACCATTCTTAATACTTGTTAAAACCTTTATTTTAAACCTCACATTTATTAGCCATAATTTTTTGTCCTTTCTGAACAATATCTTTTGGATTATTCATCCTAATAATAATGTTCATTAGTTTGCTGTAGCCTGTGACGACACTGCGCCTGCAGACTGTCGCACTTAAAGGGATAGTCAGATAAACTCCCCCAATCATAACTAATCTATACTATTAAAAAAGATGTTCAAAAAGGCTCTCCTTTTTGAACATCTTTACTTTATTGTAGTGGAATCTTCAGTTCTATATTCTTTCCAATAGGATTGAAGAAATAGTTGATATATATTTTTGCTTTGCCATCATAATCCTCAAATTGCGTCGTTTCAATATTGTACTGTTCATCTTGTGAAACAGTGATACCTTTAACGTCTAACTCCGTACCATCTTCTTTTACAGCATCAGTTAGCAATACAAATCTACTTTCAGCCTGTTTATTAATAGCAACTGATACATCTTGTTGCGTTACGGAAATGTCCATATCGAAATAATCGGGCTTCGTAAGTACTTCTTTTGTGCCAAAATCAACTTCGATAAAATCCTTACCCTTTGGAACGGCATGAACAGCTCCAATTATAATTTTGAGTGCATCAGGATTATAGAAATAATTGCTCTCCAAATATAGCGTAAATTTGCCGTCACGAATATTTTTGGATATTGGTCGATGTCTACTGCTTTCTCTTCGCTCTCCATCTTGCATCTCGACCGCAATATCATCAAACGATAATATTTCCATCGTATTCGCTTTGTCTACTTCAATATCGAGAGCCATTTCTAATGGGGAACGACGAATTTGTGTAATCGTAAATTTCTGACCATCAACATTTACAGTACGATTTAGAGTGAAAATTTTCTCCTTTGCGATTTCATTTTGTAGTGTAAACGGTACCGTAATTTCAATGTTCCCCTTATCTTTATCATTAAAATGAAAAACTGCTTTAAAATCTTTTGAAATATACGCGAAAGACTCTAAAAAATCAAATTCTACTGAAGAAGAGATGTGCGTTTGATTTCTTATGCTTTGAAATGAACCATTACCAATAATTTCGTCCCCTTGGAACAACTGAATTTCCTCTAGGTTTAATTTCGGACTATCATATGAGGCATCGGCGTCATAGAAAAGTACTAATCCAGTACGATCTGCTATCACGCCTTGCAATGTAAGCGATAGACCCTTTTTAGACTTCGTCACATTGATTTCTTCATAGTATGCATTGTCGACAATATCTTGTATCCCTTTATCTCTTGCAACCGCTGATACAAGTACTTCAAAGCCAGGTATTTTTGCGACTTGGCTAGCAATGGTAGGAGAAACGCGAATTGAAAATAAAAAGCTTAGGCAAAACAAAGAAACTATTGCAACCGAAAAAATGCGCTTCTTTGTTCTTTTTTCTCGTTGAACTTTACGAAACATATCCATCCGAATTTGTTGAAGTTTCTCCTTTGGAACATCAATAGGTAGTTTACTCATAGCCAGTCCTCCTTTTCTCCAGCGAAGTTTCTAAGCTTCTTTAGTATGTGATGAAGCTTAGACTTTACAGTACCCTCAGGAATTTGATTTAGCTCTGCAATTTCTTTGTTTCTTAGTTGCTGAAAATATTTCATATAGACGAGTTGCTGCTCTGACAAGGATAAATGTTCCAATAACTTCTCTATATCAGAGTAGATGACCCAATCAACTAGATGATGTTCCTCAATTGAAACGGTTGGTTGGCGTTTTCGTAAATGGTCTTTACAACAATTGATTAAGACGCGCACGAGCCATGTTCTGGCATATTCGTGCTGTTGAACGGTATGCATTTTTTTCAGTGCCTTGTAAACCAGCTCCTGCATCACGTCTAAAGCGTCTTGCTCATTTTTCAAGTATGTAAAAGCCATGCGATATAAAATTTCTTCATCCATTTCAATAAGAGAAAGTATCGCTTGATGATCCCCACGAATAGCACGCTGTACGATTTCAAATTCCATCCATTTCGCCTCCTTCCTTAATTAGACTCAACGTTGCTCCGTTTCGTTCAAAAATTTTAAAATTATTTAGGAAGCCGTCATAAAAAATATAAACTTCAGGAAACATATGACGATTAGATGTAGCTGTTGGATTATTTGCATGTATCATGACTTACTTCGAGGCGTTTTCTTAGAGGAAATGGGGTACGTAGAATAAGTACAAACAAAATTAACCAATTCTAAATGATTCTATGGAATACTCTGAATCTGGCTATAATTGTATGAGCAAAGCACCTTTAGATGATGCTGTTAGACATCAAATCCACATCATTGTATTGTAGGAGTACAATCGTCTTTACTTGTTGATGCTGCAGGAAATCGTTGGAATGGCTTGAGGGTGTATGCACATGGAAACCTCATCGTAGATTTATTAGATAATTTAGTTCTTGAGTTAACTGGTGTACTTCAAAGAACAAGCATTTATAAAATGAGCTGTAATCATACATTAGGTAAAGCATTAGAAACCTAAGACGTAGATTGGAGCAAACTATTCCCTGTACCAAACTACGATATCAATAAATATCCTGAGTGTAGGAAGTTCGTTGAAATAGGCTATCATGCTCAATTTAACTTTAGATTAGATCGAACATGTAACGGTGAAATCTAAAAAAGAACAAACTCCAAGTAGCAATGGCGGAGGACTAAATGAGACTCCTACACCACCAGAAGGATTCCTAGTACCAGTTGTATCCAATTTACATCTAAGCTGTATCATGTGAAAAAGATTTGGTATATAAAAATTTACATACTAAAAGCACCTTCTGGACAAACTAATTTCAGGAGGTGATTTTCAATGGCTAACAACAATCAAAATTTAAACTCAAATATTCCCAATGCAACACCAAATGCAATGAACGAAGAATTTGGAAATGAGACTGATGTTAATCAAATTAGACAACAAATTCAACAAGCGGAAGCTAACAAAAAATTTGCTTCTGGTTCACTAAACTCCATGAATGAAGAATTCGGGACCGAGACTGATGTTAATCAAATTAGACAACAAATCCAACAAGCAGAGGCTAACAAAAAATTTGCTTCTGGTCGATTTGCAAACGAAAACAATACAAAATAATTTTACTACCACCCCCAACCGGCAATCTTTTTTGTCGGTTTTTCCCAATTCACTCATCTTACCCTAACTTAGGTTAACCCTGCATTCGCTTCAACGGTGTAGCCATCCTGCACAGTGATTAAAATTCAATGGCTACCTTTCTACTTAAATTGATTTCTCCTATAGCTTTTCTAGCTGTAGTTCTTGGACCAAAGCCAGGCTGAATGGTAATTTGATTTTTATATTCTCCAAGTATCCTCTGACAAGCTTCATCATTTTTGGCTAGTGAGAATTTCATTTTGCAATCTTCTTGCAAAACGCACCTGGTTATTGCTCAAATAGATATAATATTGGAAGCAAAATTAAGCCTAATAGAAAAAGCATTGGAATCGAGGAAACAATTAAAGCAAAAATTCGTAATTTACCCTTTTGGCTAAAAAATGCAGTTAGAAATGATGCTACAATTAATGAAATGACCACAATGTCCCCAATTTCCGAGGTTCCATTCACTACGATTGGTGTAATAAAAGCAAATATAATGAACAAAGTAAACAATAACAATGAAATAATACTCAAATATCTTTTTATCACAATTACTCCCCCTCTTCTCTCTTTTCTACAATTGACTATATTTAACATAAAAAGTTTCCTTTTGTTAAATTAAACTTCATTTTTAGTTTAGTACGTTTCTCTACAATTTGAAAATCACCTCACCACTAAGAAATCAATAGAGGTAAGATGATTTTGATCAAACTTTATAATATTTTATAAATAACACATAATTAAGC
Source organism: Lysinibacillus sp. GW821-FHT14F06 (assembly GCF_058803665.1). Classification (NCBI taxonomy): domain Bacteria; kingdom Bacillati; phylum Bacillota; class Bacilli; order Caryophanales; family Bacillaceae; genus Lysinibacillus; species Lysinibacillus sp. GW821-FHT14F06. The sequence goes on along the minus strand of NZ_JBXAPF010000004.1, from coordinate 219,552 downwards.
TGCTGTTTCTAACATTGCTTCAAATCAATCGTATCTTGGATTTCTTCATTAGCTAGGCTTTTTAGTGCATTTGTAAATCGATTTTTTGAGCATTGGCATTTCACATCAAATAACTAGATTTTTGTTTTATGCATTAAAAGCTACAATTATACTCTCTCATTATTGAGTTCGTAACGTTTGTATTTGACCATCGAGAAAATTCCTAGAATAGGTCCAATTGCTAAAATTGAAAAACCCCACTCCCAACCAAGGAGCTTCTGAATAATAGGGATGAGATTGATAGAAAATATAGTAATTAGGAAACCAATGCACATTTGAAAAGTTAGTGCTGTACCTACATATTCAACTTCTGCTATTTCTGAAACTGCTGCAGAAAATTGGGCGGAATCGGATATGACAGACATCCCCCAAATCATAGAAATGATTAGTGTGAACCAAATAGATTGTCCAAATGTAAAGCCTATTACTATAGAACAGCTAGCACTGATTATCATAGAAATAATCGTTAAATTGGCTCTTCCGATTTTATCTGAGATCAGTCCACCTACCACACACCCTATCCCTCCTGCAATTCCTATTGAAATAAATGACGATAATGCAATGAACCAATGCGGAGTTTCTGAAGAATAGGTTAAAAAACTAGCTGTCAAAAAAGCGGGAAGCCATGTCCACATCGCGTATAATTCCCACATATGGCCGAAATAGCCGTAGTTTGCAAGCATTACTGGTTTATTCACTACTACCTTTTTTATTAATTGAAACGAGAAAGGCACTTTTTGTGATATTACTGGAGCATCGTCTAAAATAGTAGTGATGATAATAGCTGATAATAGAGCCAAAACTGAACTACAAACTATCACGAATTTCCAACTTAATGAAGAAAAGAACATCACAACAAAGTGGGGTAATGATGAGCCTAATGTTAAAGCTGCTATTAAAATTCCAATTGCCAAACCACGTTTTTGGGGAAACCATTGGGATAAAATCTTTACAGCTATTGGGTATACACCAGCAAGGGTTATGCCAGTTAAAATCCTTAATAGAATACCAAAGAAGCTGGAATTGACTAGAATGAGTAGGGCATTCAATATTGCACCTAGAAATGCTGATATTGCAAAAACTTTTCTTGGATTAAAGCGATCAGCAATCCCAAAGTATGAACTAAATAATGCTCCTATTACAAATCCAATAGGAACAGATGCAGAAAGCCATGCTTCCGAATTTGAGCTCAGATTCCAAATTGTAATTAACTCAGGCGCAATCACTGATGCACTATACCATAAGCTTAAAGCACATAATTCTGATAAACCTATCCATAACAATGCTCTCCAAGAACCTCGAACCATCATATCCCCCCTTGAAGAATAAATTCTTTTGATTCATTTTTTGGAGCACTTATATTGTTGAAAAATGGAATATAATCCTTTGCTTAGATAAGCCATTTTAAACTTTGCATTTATCTGTCTATATTAAATTTAGACCTTTAGTGAGCCACGGAAGCCCCTAGCCGCATAGTAGGAATCTGCTCCATTATGGTATACAAAGACAGTGTCGTAACGATAATCACAAAATATGGCCCCACCGAGATTTCTAATATTTTCAGGTGTTTGGACCCAGCTAGACGTTTTCATATCGAAGTTTTCAAGTTTCTGCAACTCCCGGTATTGTTCTTCTGTTAAAAGTTCTATGCCCATGGCAGTTGCCATATCAATAGCATTATTTTCTGGTTTGTGTTTTTTCCTTGACTCCAATGCTTCACGATCATAACAAACACTTCTGCGTCCTTTAGGACTTTCCACTGAACAATCATAAAAAATGTATTCGTCCGTCTTATTATCATGGCCAACTACATCTGGTTCTCCACCAGTTACTTCCATTTCATTGAGTGACCATAGTTTTTCAGTATTTGCTTCAAGCCTAGCTTGTATTTTAGCCCATTCAAGTCCTTTATGGCGATTCATGTTTTTCTCAAAACGGGCTTCCAAAGTTCTTAGTAGTTCCTCTCGTTGTTCTAGTGACAACTCCATCTTGCTCTTTGTCATGTAATTTCCCCCTTATTGTTTTTCCTCATAAAATTCCGATAGCAAAAGAAAATTCTAGTTTTTTCAGTTACCTCTCTTCAATATTACATTATTTTATTTTGGAGATTCAGTGTTTTCTTTAAAAATAATAAATTTCTATGATGAACGTACATGAGAACAACTAAAAATCAATTCATCAATACAGAAACTTTCCTTTTTATAATAATTTTAATCAATTCCTACTATTATTAATCACAATAAATTTGTTCTGAAATGCTTCACATTTTTAAAATACGAATAAGGGATTATGGATTTAATACTAAAAAACTCCTCTTCTTGACCCTTTGCCTACTATAAAATTTATTAAGATTCTAGTTAATTCTGTTTTCAAATTTTCAATTTATGTTACTCATTTGTTTTTTTAACAGCCTGAATAATAGCTGAGACAATATAATTTTCTAAATCATAATGAGGTTCCCATTCACGAATAAATTCTTTTGACTCATCTTTTAGTATGATTGTGATATTTGTAAAGCCTGCATCTTTTAATAGTGCCTCGTACTCTTCAATCGAAATGGCACCAGAGACACAGCCCGAATATAGATTCATATCTGATAAATAACTCTCTGGTAAGGCTACCGTTAACACTACATCTGAAATTGCTAAACGACCGTCTGTTTTTAAAATACGGTAGGCCTCTTTAAATACCTGAGGTTTGTTTGGCGATAGATTGATCACACAATTTGAAATGATAATATCAGCGGTATGATCTGCAACAGGCATATGCTCAATTTCACCTAAACGAAATTCTACTTGTTCATATCCAGGCTTTTCCGCATTACGACGTGCCTTGAAAATCATTTCAGGTGTCATATCAATGCCAATTACCCGACCGTCTTTCCCTACCTTTTGGGCAGCCAAGAAGCAATCGAAGCCACCACCTGACCCTAAATCAACAACAATTTCTCCAGGCTTCAAGTCCGCGATAGCTTGTGGATTGCCACAGCTAAGCCCCATATTAGCCCCGTTTGGGATAGAAGCTAGTTCCTCTTTTGTATAGCCCATTTTTTGCGAAATCTCTTCAATGGAAACATTTTTATTCTCTTTTGGATTACAGCAGCTAGGAGCTGGCGTACAGCATCCCTGTGTACTTTCTAATTTCAATGCTACCTTCGTATAACTTTCACGTACATTTGCACGAATATCATCTTCTCTTTTCATTTAAAAACCTCCCTTAATGGTTTTAAAATATTTTTTCTGCCAGCGTAATGCAACCCATACAAGTCCAATGAGTACTGGTACTTCAACAAGAGGTCCAATAACAGCAGCAAAAGCCACACCACTGTGGAGTCCAAAAACACCTACAGCTACTGCAATGGCTAACTCAAAATTGTTACTAGCTGCTGTAAAAGATAGGGCTGCTGTAACAGGATAAGATGCACCTGCTTTACGAGAAGAGAAGAATGAAACAGCGAACATCACCACAAAGTAAATAAATAATGGAATAGCAATTCGTATTACATCGAGTGGTAGTTCAACTAATTGCTCACCCTTTAATGCAAACATCATCACAATTGTGAATAGAAGTGCTATTAAAGTAAGTGGTGAAATTTTTGGTAAAAACTTTTCCTCATACCACTGTTTTCCTTTTGTTTTCATACTGATCCATCGTGTGAGGAACCCAGCAGCAAATGGTATGCCTAAGTAAATAAGTACACTCTTGGTAATCTCCCACATGGAGATGGATACATTAATTTTCTCTAAACCAAACCAACCAGGTAATATATTTAAGAAAAAGTAAGCAAAAATCGAATACGTCACGATTTGAAAAATGGAGTTAAAAGCAACTAAACCAGCTACATATTCACGGTCTCCACGAGCCAGATCATTCCATACAATCACCATTGCAATACAGCGAGCTAATCCAATCATGATGAGCCCAGCCATATACTCTGGATAATCACGTAAGAAGATGATCGCTAAAAAGAACATCAAAAATGGTCCAAGTAACCAGTTTTGAAAAAGTGAAAGTAGAAGCACCTTCCAATCCTTAAACACTCGCCACATTTCCTCATATTTCACTTTCGCCAATGGTGGATACATCATCACAATTAACCCTATAGCAATCGGTATCGATGTTGTGCCAATAGACATGGACTCTAATGCTTCACCAATATCGGGCATGATGACACTTAATAAAACCCCTATTCCCATTGAAAGGAATATCCAAAGCGTGAGGTAACGATCTAGAAAAGATAGCTGTTTAGTTAAGGGTTCATTATTCATTTATTTCTCTCCTTCATGGCAACAATCAGAAACACAATTACACCCATTTAAAGGCTGAATTTGGTCTAAAATCCCCTTCATCAGTGGGGTTTGATCTTCCACTAGACGATAATGCTTCCAAGTCCCTACTTTTCGCTCAGTAATAATGCCTGCCTCCTTTAATTTTCGTAGATGCTGACTAACTGCGGGTTGTGAAATGCCTAGAACATCTACAAAATCACATACACATACCTCCCCATGTTTCATACATGCAAGTAATTTAATGCGATTTAAGTCAGCTGCTGCTTTTAATTGTTTTTCAATGAGTATATTGTCCATGTTCTTCCTCCATTTATATAATCATTTACTTATATACGATTTAAAAAAACACCACATAGTATTGTTTGTTAAATATGTATATAACTATATACTTATATTATGAGCCGGAAATCAAAATTGCAATAGGAAATTAATTTTAATGATAATACCAATTAGCTACTTAATGTACCAGACTTCCTGTAAGTTAGCAAATCAGGTTAAATATATCATTGACAGCTATTCAAACCCATCTCAGAAAAGGTTTAAGGTATGATTTATCCCCTCCTCTCAAGCTATAAGTTTTGTTTCTGACAGTAAATAAGTTATCTAAAAGTATCATTCAGAAAAAATATTGGGATTTGTCTTTGCCTCCCCTCACTTATAAAGAGATTGTGCCACTGCAACTAACCTTTTTACCCCTTCCCTTAGTTGTTTTTCATTTACATAAGAATAGCTTAAACGCATCCAGGATGATAGTTGTTTTAATGGATCACAAACTTGACCTGGCACAAAGGATATAGATTGCTCGATACTTTTGGTTAATAATAATTCAGTTGGAAGTGTATCTGGGAGCTGCACCCATAAATTAAGACCACCTTTCGGACTGATCCATTTCCAATCTGTTACTGCTAGCTCTTTCTCCATGATTTCCTTTCGGATCTGTAGGGCAATCCGAATTTTCTCCAAGTGCTGCTGCAATCTTAGTGATGAAAAGTAATGGAGAAAAATTTTTTGATTGAGAAGCGGTGAACCATTATCAGCTAACGATTTTACTGCTAGTAGTGAATTCATTAATGATGATGATTGACAAATAACAGCCGCAATTCTCAAACCAGGTGAGATATATTTGCAAAAGCTCCGGATATAAATGACTGTCCCAGTAGTATCATATGTGTAAATTGGTGGTGGCGGGGCATGATCAAAATAGATGTCGTGATAGGCATCGTCCTCAATTAATAGACATCGATACTGTTCAGCTAATTCTACTAATTTTTTGCGCTGCTCGACTGAAACAGTATAACCAGTCGGGTTATGGAATGTGGGATTGAGATAAAATAGGCGTGGCTTGTATTGTTTAATATAGTATTCAACCTGCTCTAAATCGTACCCGTCTGGATGGATATCAATCGTTACAATCTGTGCTCCCTGTGCTTTAAAAATATCAATCGCAGCACTATAGCTTGGACGTTCGAATAAAACGACATCTCTTGGCTTAATAAAGGTTTGAGCGATTAAGTGAATCGCTTGCTGTGAGCCAGAAGTGATTAACAGATCGTCTGCACCCAGATGAGTTTTATACTGATTGATAAAATATTGAGTGAGTGTTTCACGTAGCTCTAAATCACCTTGCACAGTTGAGTAGGTTGCAAGTACTTTTGGATAAAGATCAAACACTTTCTTCACGTAATCTGAAAAATAATGATTAGGCAAAAGATTTGGATCAATTAACGCCTGAGAAAAATGATAGGAAACAGGTAATTGATGGATTTCAGATAAATGATTATTCTGTACGTATGCAGAAATAATTGGATTGTCCAGATCTAGATATTCAAGGTTTTTCGTCACATTTGATTGGACAAAATAGCCTGCTTTATCTTTTACATAAACTTTGTCATGCTGTTTCAGTAATTGATAAGCCTTTAAGACAGTTAATCGATGAACATTCATTTCAGATGCTAATTGCCGAACGGAGGGAATTTTTTCATGTTCTTTCCATTCTTTACATTCTATTCTGTGAAGTACATAATCGTATACTTTCTTAAAAAGATAGTCCCCATTTTGAATCGCTTTGCTCACATCAATTCCTCCTATTCAAAACGATTGTACCATGATCCATCTAATCTGTTCTATCTTTTTCAATCTGTTCTACTGTCTGTCTTTTATGATAGAAAAAGAGGAGGAGTTTTATATGGTTATTATTAATTATTTCTTTATGTGTTTGATTTTTGGAACGACATTTTTAGCGATTAAAATTGGTGTTGATGCAGGCGTGCCCCCATTTTTATCAGCTGGACTTCGTTTTTTCATTGCTGGTTTGCTGCTATTTAGTTTTATGGTTTGGAGAGAAAAAACGACAATAGGGTTACTATTTCGGAAAGAGATGTTTTTTACAGGAATAGGTTTAACCTTTGGGACGTTTGCCACATTATACTGGGCAGAACAATATGTGACATCAGGGGTCGCAGCTGTCTTATCTGCTACAGGTCCAATGATGATTATCGTTATTCAGACATTCATCTTGAAGCAAAAAGGAAATCGGAAATCATTTATTGGTTGTGTCGTCGGAGTCATTGGTGTCACGCTCTTGATCTTACCTAGTTTTTCAATTGAGATTAGTCCCTTCTGGATGGTTGGTTGTTTCGCGATTATATTGGGTGAAGTTTTTTACGCATCTGGAACGATTTATACCAAGTATGTCATCCGAAAATTTGAAACGACATCACCGATTGCTTTAAATGCAGCGCAAATGATGCATGGTGGGATTTTATTAATCATTTTGTCACTTTTTACCGAGAGCATTCAGCTTGAGTATCTTTTAAGCCCAGCTTCAATTGGCTCTCTACTTTATTTAACTATTATTGGTTCAATGATTGGGCATAGCATTTATTATTGGCTTGTTTCACGGACAAATCCTATTTTTCCTTCTACATGGCTGTATATCTCACCATTAATTGCCGTTATACTAGGTGTTACCTTCTATCATGAATATATTTCTTGGGTAACAAGCATAGGAACTTTGACGATTATTGTAGGAACGGTTTTAGTCAATTTCGAAACATTACAGAAGCTGTTTTGGGGGAAGAAGACTGTTCTTCAGGATATTAAAAATTAATCTGCTAGATTTTGTTCTGGTAAATTATGTGAGTTTAATATTAAATAGGATAGCATAAAATCTCGGAATTGGACCAGATTGTCAAAGGACAGCAGTAACTTTTATGAAGCAAGTCAATGTTAATAGCATGTTTATGCTATTCAATTAATTTGTGGTTAGTGTGTTAATGAGTAATTAGTGTACTACGTAATTTATTATATTACGTACTAAATAAGCTTTATTCTTTCGACTTTCTTATATAACTAATTATATCAATAAAATTTAATTTTAAAGGAGACTAAAATTATGGAAATTTCTAAGGGAGTAGAGATGCTTCAGCTTGATTTTCACGGAAATATTATTCATCCCACTCTTTTATGGGATCAAGAAATGGCTGTATTAATAGACACTGGGTTTCCTAGTCAATTTGAAGATTTACGCGCAGCAATGGAAAAGGTAGGAGTGTCGTTTGACAAACTAAAGGTTATCATTTTGACGCATCAGGATATAGATCATATAGGTAGCCTTCCTGAGATATTACAGGAGTGTGGAAGGCATATTAAAGTTTATGCTCACGAACTAGATAAGCCCTATATTCAAGGAGACTTACCTCTTTTGAAAGATGGGCACATAGAGAATCCACCAAAGGGAAAAGTGAATGATACCTTGATTGACGGTCAAGAACTGCCGTATTGTGGCGGAATTCGTGTCATTCATACTCCGGGGCATACTCCAGGCCATATTAGTCTCTATTTGAAACAAAGTAAAACACTGATTGCCGGGGATTCGATGTACAGTGTCAACGGAATAATTGAGGGAATTCATGTCCCAACCGTACTGGATTTAAAAGAGGCTCAACTCTCTTTGAAGAAATACCTAGACCTCGACATTGAATCTGTGGTTTGTTACCATGGGGGATTAAGTATGATAAATATTAATGATCAGATACAAAAAGTAATTTCATATTAAGTTAAGGGGTATTCAATAATGAAAAATGGCGAGACAAGACCTAGATGGTTAATGATTCAACTAATTCGTCGTCTTGAAACTACCTTATTCTGCTTTACCAGTTCTTTTTTATTTTACGTGTCTTGTAATTATTACGGCTTTGTTTGAAGATGACATAAATAGCCACTTGTAACTTGGCTTCTTGTGCTGGTTTTTAATCCAATGATCCATTGCAGATGGTGTAATATCATACTCTCTCGCAATATCTGCATGAGAATTAAAATAGAGGTTTAATCTACACTATTCATAGATTAAACCTCTATTCTTATTTTACATCTTAATAGCAACAGCCTTTTTTAAAAAAAGGATTACTTTATCGCATCGGTTTATCTTCATTCAGCAAAAGTTGTTTGTATCGAAAGCATAGTGGCAGATGTTTTATGCACGTAAGCGTAGCGGCAGCGGCAGATGTTTTATGCGCGTAAGCGTAGCAGCAGCAGATACAGAAGACTCCCCCCTTTACAGCTGGTGAGATGAATGCAGTTTTGGTTCCTTTTCAGTGGGCGTCCAAGTTCTTTGATAAAAACAGTATGTTCTTTTTCTTGGTGTATCCAAAATTCGGCTTCATCCTCTTTTTAATTTCTTCTACATCTCTTTCTAAGAGGCTCTCCCCCATGATTTTTCATAAATAATTGTAAAATATGTTGACCTATAAACATATGAAACTTATTCATCTAAAGTTGGAGGAAATATAAAAAATAAACCATATTTCCCTGTATATCTATTTATTTCATATATTTTTAGTAAATTTACCCATGATTATTGCAGATATTTTACACAGATAAAATTAAGGTTTCAAATTCACTATGAAGGAATAATCAGTAATATTAATGAAAAATCATACTTATATTTTTCATGTTATTCTTACTCTAGTCAAAAGCAAAAGCTATTTGAAAGGAGTAAATTTAATTGAAGAAAAAATGGTTACTACCAATTTTTGCTTCCTTTGCACTCTTTACAGGAATGGGTATAAATGACGCAAAAGCAGCGACAATAACAGATTTATCGAATACAGCAAAAGCATATATTGGCACTCCCTATAAATATGGAGGTACAGATATTAAGACAGGTGTAGATTGCTCAGCATATACACAATTGGTTTTTTCTAAGTTAGGAATTTCATTAGAACGTACATCAAAAGCTCAGTATCAACAAGGTTCTTCTATATCAAAAGACAATTTACAGACGGGTGATCTTGTATTTTTTAATACATCAGGAGACGGTGTTTCACATGTTGGAATATACATAGGTGATAGCAATTTTATCTCTGCAACTACAAGTTCTGGGGTTAAAATAGATAAAATTAATGACCCATACTACTGGGGATCTCGTTACATAGGGGCAAAACGTATTGCAAGCTTCTCTGAAAATGACAATGGTGAAGTAAAAAACGCAGAAATAGACTTTAGTATTTATGCGTCACGCGGAGAGGTTGCTCTTCGATTAGCTGAAATATTACATTTAGATACAAGTGATACAAATTCAAGTTTCCCTGATGTTAAACCATCATCTAAATATGCAGGTGCTGCTGGAGCATTAAAGAAAATTGGCGTCTTTACTGGTGATGAAAATGGAAAATTTAATCCAAGCTCCTCTATTACACGTGGTCAATTATCAAAAGTTTTAGTGGAAGCTTTTAAACTAAAACAACAAGGAAATGCACAGGAATTCGCAGATGTTCTCAGTACACATTGGGCCTCTAATTATGTAGCTATACTTTCTTCTAATAAAATTACAGTAGGTAAGGGGGATGGTACTTTTGGGGTAAATGATAATGTAACATTGGTTCAATTAGATACTTTTATCCAACGATTAGACAAATAATTTATAAAATGGCGACTCATGTATGAATGAGACGCCATTTCCTTTAGTATTATACTTTCTAATTTGTTTATAATTTTAAACTTGTTACTCCCATACAATATAAAATGATTGCTTGTTGCACATAAATCAAGTTCTTTTTAAATTGATATCCAACAAAATAATCTGATGCAATAGCGTCCTCACTAACCTCTTCATTCCTAAAAAATGGAGGACAAGGGTTTAAAATTGCATGTGGTTTAGCATCTTTCATTCTCTCTAAAGTAATTTGATAGTTATTTATATAATCATCTGTCCTTAAATCTTCTGGTAATGAATCCGTCAATATTACATCACTTGTTACTAATACATTGTCTAGCTCTGTAAAAAATTTATAATTAGGGGAATCCTTACATATTTCGTATCCAGATTTACAAACATGTTTGAATTTTAGGTTCATTACTTTTGCAATACTCACCCATGATTTTGAGATATTACTTGCAGGTCCAACGAATGTATATACTAAATCTTTGGGATTTTCCTTTAACTCACTTATAGAATAGAAGTCAGCTAATATTTCACAAGGATGATTTTGAGTCGTCATAGCATTTATTATGGGTATAGATGAATAGGTTGATAATTCGTAGATTTTAGAGAAATCAGTATGTCTTACAATGACACCGTCCACCCAATTTTCGATATAATTAATAACATCTTCTAATGCCTCTCGTTTATCAAGACTTTCTGGAGGAAATAAAATACACTCTCCCCCAAAATCTTTTATCCCTTTCTCAAAGGTAATTCTCGTTCTAATACTCGATGCAGGAAAAAATAACACAAAAGTTTTTCCTTTTAAAGGTTTTATCCCTTTGTTTTTTATAAGCTGATCTGTTAAATGAAAAATCTCGGTTATTTGAGATTCTGACAAATCATCGATACTTAGTAAGTTCAAAATAATCCTCCCTACTTCAATCTTTTTGTATAATTATACATATTTAATAATTGTTATGCAATGAAGTTCTATAAGAAAAAACCTCCAAAGAGAAAAAATGGAGGCTTCTTTATTCAACATCTTACATATTTACGTTTGAAACCCAGTCTCCCCTTATCTACTTCTTTCTGTATACTTTCGTATGCGTGTAGAATAGTGCTTTTTTTCTTGTCTCGTTTGAGTTCAACTGGACCTACTGCTTTGGCAATTTCGAGCGCTAAACCATGTAGTGGCACATATGAAATCCCAACAGTGTATAGAAAATTATTCATAGCTGATTTCGTTCGCTCTGGAGCATCGTGAATCGTATTTTTCACTATTTCAAGCATGCTGGCAATTTTATTCTCTGAGAATTCAACATCTGAGCGATTTCCTAAAAGCCAACAATAGCAGCTCCAGCCAGCTGACATTCTTAGCTCTTCCCCACTAACAATCCATTTATCTGCAACTTCTTGCGCAATATCTGCTTCTGCCAATGTTACTGCTACCACGTAATCAGATAGCATATAAAAATATGCCGAATCCATCCAACGATTAAAATCTGACGCAGTCATGGCTTTTGGATCTGCAATAATGCCTGCAAAGTACATCGCATCGTAGTTGCCTGAGGCATAAAGCTCTTCTGCTAAAGCTTGATCAATTTTTATTTTCTTTGCTATCGGCTTCATTGCACCTGTTGCCACGCCAAAAAGTGGTTCATGTGCACCATTGGACATATACATTTTTTTAGTCCGTTCCTTACCGAGGGCTTCAAGCTCTTGCATAATCATTTCTACATTCATCTTTTAGCACTTCCTTTTTTATGATTATCCTTAGTGCCTCATTCTTACTAAAATGAGCGTTAGGATGAACTCGTCAACATCTTCGCCACATGCTTTATCCCCTTTATTTTAAAGAAGATATTTTCTGACTTCAATGAATTTGTAGATTCTAAATCCTTTCTCTAATTCAATAAGACTTCTTGTCCTCGAGTAAATTTTCCATTTATTATTTCAATATTTATAAAGTCAGTACTAATTGTCCTGAATTAAAAATACACTTGCTGTTTCATCCTTTTTTAGATGGAACAAATAACGTTAAAACAAATGCAATAATTGCTAAGATGGTCATGAAGTAATAAGCATCACTTGAACCTAATATTGAAGCAAGTGTGCGGATAGTTTCAACCGCAGCATTTGGTGTTTCAACAAGCAATGTTTTCGCATGATTTGTCGTTTGTGCTGTAAAAATGGTAATGACTACAGCAGCTCCAATTGCACCTGAAATTTGGCGCAAGGTATTATTGACTGCTGTACCATGTGTTACAAGTGTTTTCGGTAATGCATTCAAACCAGCTGTGTTCAATGGCATTGTGATAAAGCTTAATCCAATACGTAGGAAAATAGTGCGTAGCATTAAAAAGCTAAAGGAAGTTGTTTCCGATAAATCTGTAACTACCCACATGGAAGGAATAATAAAAATCAAACCGATAATAAATAATGGCCTTGCGCCAAAGCGATCATACATTTTTCCTGTAACAGGTGACATAAAGGCATTTACGAGAGCACCAGGTAATAATAATAAACCAGCGTCTAATGCAGTGAATCCTCTACCGTTTTGTAAATAAATTGGTAATAAAATCATATCCGCGTACATCATCATTGTGACAATCATATTGATGGTAGACGTTAACGTGAATACTTTATTTTGAAAAACAGATAAGTTTAGAAGCGGATCACTGGATTTAATTTGTCGAAGGCAGAATATAGCTATTGTCACAATTCCCACAATTATAGAAACGATGACGACTTTATCATCCCAACCATGGCTTCCTGCATTACTAAAACCATATAAAATAAGACCAAAGCCAATGGTTGATAAAATAACACTTACTATATCTAGCTTAATTTTTGCTGTTTCTGAGACATTGATTAAATATTTCCATGCCATAAAAATGATTATTACAACAAAGGGGATGAGTCCGATAAATAACCAACGCCATGAATAATAGTCGATAATAAAGCCTGCAAATGTTGGTGCTATTGCTGGAGCGAAAATCATGGCAAGACCTATTAAACCCATCATACTACCTCTTCTTTCTGGTGGGAAAATAAACATTACGATACTCATTAGCAAGGGCATAATAATTCCTGCTCCAATCGCTTGAATCATACGACCAATTAATAAAGTGGCGAAGTTTGGTGCTACTGCACAAAAAATAGAGCCTATTAATAAAAATAGCATGGAGCTGATAAATAATTGGCGTGTAGAAAAGCGTTTCATTAAATAGGCAGTGATAGGGACTAGCACCCCGTTTACCAACATAAAGCCAGTCGATAACCACTGAACAGTTGTAGCAGAAACAGAAAATACAGCCATTAAATTACTTAAGGCAACGTTTAACAGTGTTTGATTTAATGTAGATAAAAAACATCCTAAAATTAAGACTGTTAATAATACTTTTTTATTGATTGATTCTGACATTACATAATTCCTCTTTCTACTTGTTTTATTAACACCGTGTCAATAAAATAGATAATAACATTTTAATTTTTTGATGCCTATTTACAATTTCTCAAGAAGTGTTAATTAAACAACAGATTTAAAACAACTATTAATGAAGTTTATATTTAATAGATAAAGGAGAATGAAATTGACCACACATAAAAAACAAGATCCACGAGCTATTCGCTCAAAACGGGTGTTTAAAGAAGCTGTTGTAGAAATATTAATTGAAGACCCGGATATTTCAAAACTGACTGTACAAAAGATTGCTAAGCGTGCTGAGCTAAATCGAGCAACTTTTTATTTACATTTTATAGATATAAATGATTTATTAAAGCAGGTAGTTTACGACATTTTCGACGACCTGTCGTTAAAATTATCTCCAACATTACAAATTGATGATATTAGTAACCAAGAGCAATTAATGACGTTTTTAGATTATTTTTATAAGCATCGAAAGATTTTAGCTGTTCTCTTTGAACACCCTGGTTTCAAAAGAAAATTTCATATGATGTTAACGGATTTGATTGTCATTCGTCGTGACAGGATTTCTGCGGAAATAACCTTATCAATGGATATTCTCGCATCTTCAGTACTGGGAATTATTATGTGGTGGCTTAAAGATGGGATTCATTTTAGCTCTGAATATATCGCTGATCAAATTATTGAGCTATATCGATAATTATTCATATACCAACAAAAAACGTTCATCATTTTTAGATGAACGTTTTTACGTATTTATTCTATCATTCAATTGATTTATGTTAGTGTACTAAAGAATGGTATTACTTCACTTCAATACCCCTTTTTTTAGACTAACAATTTTTCTATTCCCCTTGAACGTCTATCCCTTGATTAGGTTTGACTCTTTTAATAAAGAAAGCAAGAATAAGAGCAATCACAGTAATCAATGTTGAAATAAAGAAGGTAATATTAATACCATGTAGCATCGCTTCATTCATAATTTGTTGTTGTACTTCTGCTGCAGCCTGTGTAGATGATTGAGTTGCATTGGCACTCATATTGTTCATTGCTTTAGCAGCTAATTCCTCTGCTTTTACAGTTGTTATATTGTTCATGACGGTAATCAAAACCGCGGAACCTATAGCACCAGATACCTGCTGTAGTGTATTGTTCATCGCTGTTCCATGTGGATTATTATAGGCTGGTAACTGATTTAGACCATTCGTCATTACTGGCATCATGACCATTGACATCCCAAACATACGTAAAGTATAGAGCAGAACAAGAGTAGAATAAGCAGTATGCAAACCGATTTTGCTAAAGTAATAAGTTGTTATAATGGTAATGATCAATCCAATTACGGCCAAGGTTCTTGCACCATATTTATCAAAGAGTTTTCCGGTAATTGGAGACATAATTCCCATGACAATAGCGCCTGGAAGCATTAACAAGCCAGAATCCATTGGTGAAATTCCACGAATGGTTTGGACATAAATTGGCATTAGGATCATGGCTGAGAACATTGCAACCGAAATAACGATTGAAATGGTCGTTGATAAGGCGAACATTGGATATTTGAAAATACGAAACTCAAGCATGGGCTCATCCATTCGTAATTGACGAAGGATAAAGGTAATTAAAGCTAGTGCACCAATAATAATCGTACCGTAGACGAGTATATTATCCCATCCTTTTTCCCCTGCTGAGCTGAAGCCATAAAGCAAGCCACCAAATCCAATACTAGATAATACAAGAGACAGTACATCCAGCTTTATAGGACGTTGTGGTGTGACATTCTTTAATTTAAACGCTGCAAAAATTAAGGTTAAAATGGCAATTGGCAGTACAAGATCAAATAACATTCTCCAGCTATAATGCTCGATCAACCAACCAGAAAGTGTCGGTCCAATCGCTGGAGCTGTAATCATTACAAGACCAAACATCCCCATTGCCGCCCCTCGTTTTTCAACTGGAAATGCAGTTAGCATAACATTCATTAATAACGGCATCATAATTGCAGATCCTGCAGCTTGAATCATACGAGCCCCTAATAACACGCCAAATGTAGGTGCAATACTAGCTAAAAATGTTCCCAAAGTAAACAAGGCCATTGCGATAATAAATAGCTTTTTATCAGTAAAGCGTTGAATGAAGAACGCACTTGCAGGTATTAAAATCCCATTAATCAGCATATAGCCTGTTGAAAGCCATTGTACTGCAGTGGCATTGACCTTGAATTCTTCCATAATAGCTGGAAGAGCAATATTTAGTAATGTTTCATTCAAAATAGCAACAAATGCCCCGATAAATAAAATGGCAATCATGCCGTATGGCGGTTTTGTCTGAACAGAAATTGTTTTCTCTGACATGTAGTTTCAGTCCTACTTTCTTTCTCTTTTTCAGTTACATTCACATCTAAATAAAACTTTTCGATTGCCTTTTTAGATTTGAGCTACTTCACCAATGTGCTGAGTAGTCTTTTCCCCCAATCCGTTGTAGTGCCCCTTGTGATTTCATAGCAACCACCCCTTTAAATAAAAATGTTGACGAAAGAATAGAATGTATTGTATAATTAGAATAGGGATAATACGCGTTTTATAAATTATACAATGTCTATCCATATAAATTTATCATAAGACATTTTTTATTTCAATGTGTTCTACATAATTTTTTGCAAAAAAAGTCGATTCCTTCACTACAGGAGCTCGACTTTTTCTTTGCCTATTTTTTCGTTAATCCTTCACTAGTTAATTCATAAATGGTTGATGCTACTTCTTTTAGGTAGCGTCGATCATGTGAAACACTAATAATGGCTCCACCATATTGTGCTAAAGCCTGACACAGAACAGGCGTTGTCAAAGGGCTGAAATTTCTCGTTGGTTCATCTAATATCAATATTTCGCAACCATCCATAATCATTTTTAACAACAGTAGCTTTGCTTTTTGACCCCCACTCAAATGTCCAATTGTCTGCTGCATTTCATCACTAGTAAATTTCATACTGCCCAAAAGTGTGAAAGCTTTTGTCATGGCTTCCTTATCACCACTTATCTCTAGAAAACTAATGGGTGATTGAGCTGGGTCCAATAGATCCTCATAATTTTGTGGCATGTATCCTATCTTTAATGAAGAATATTCTTTTATCTTCTCCATAATTATTTTTAATAATGTTGATTTTCCTACTCCATTTTCCCCAATAATTGCTACTTTTTCTGGTCCAATAATAGATAACGTTATATTTTGGGAAAGTTGTTTATTTGCTATTTCAAGCGTTTCTAATGATAGCTCTAGAATTTTTTTATGTCGATGAACATGTATAGAGGAATCAAAGCTAAATTCGCTTGCCTCCTCTACAGTAGGTATCTCTAAAAAATCCTCTGTAGCTTTGTCCATACGTTTCTTTTGATTTTTTAATGATTTTATTTTCTTTTGTAATCTGGGGTCTGAGCGAGACACATTTTGATGCTGATGCTCAGCCTTATTCCATACCTCATGCCACCTACTAATCTGTTTTTTATAATCAGATGCTTGCTTTCTCGCCATCTGTTCTTGCTTTTGCAAATTGTTTTCTCGATGAAAAAGGTACGTTTCATAAGGCTCTCTTGTAAAGGTGTATTTAGGTATTTGCTTGCGATTGGTAAGCTCAATATGAATAATTGCGTTTGCCGTATTATTTATAAATGTTTCATCATGTGATACAAAAATAACAGGTATCGATGTTTGCAGAATAAATGTTTCCAGCCATTCGATTGTGTCTATGTCCAAATCATTTGTCGGTTCATCTAATAAAAGAATATCAGGACTCATGGCGAGTAGCTTTAAAAAACGATACTTAAATCGCTCCCCTCCCGAAAAATCACCTATCTTTTTATCTGAAACAAATGAATCAATTCTAAAATCATCCATTGCCTTTAACAATTCTTTGTTCCAATTGTTTTCTGAAAATAACTCAGTGATGGTCAACTTTTTTTCTTGAGCCGATAGTTCCTGTGATAGATATCCGAGTGAATAATCATTTTTAAGAATTTTTCCTTCATAAGTACAATAATCAACAATCAATTGATCATTGTAAATGCATTTTAATAATGTACTTTTGCCATTGCCCTCCTCCCCTATTATGACAATCTTATCTCCTTTTTGGGTACTCAGCTGAAGATGTTCTATTAACGTTCGATTATCTTTTATCGTTTTGATGGTAAGATTGTGTATTTCTATCATGTAATTTCCCCTTCCTTTTTCATGATGTAACTGTTTAATGTTAGTTGTTCATATCCATCACCCTAAAATTTGATAAAAGCAAAAAAAGATGCCTCTGTTTATAAACAGAAGCATCTTCTCGCACAACGAAAAAGTTTTCACCCTATGTGTAAAATCATAGAGTGGTAGAATTAAAATATGATAGGTGAAAATTAGCTTCTTGTTTATTTATTATGAGATTAGCTTTTTTAATAAATAAACAATTGCTCAAATTCTTCACCCTCCGTTCGTTCAAATTGTATTTTTAATTTAACATTTAATTCTATTTATTGTCAATTGTAATTGTATATTAGCGATTATTAATAAAAGATAAATACTCAAAAGCTGTTGTCCCAAAAATACTTTTAAATTGTTTGTTTAAATGAGGTAAATCAACATATCCACATTGTGCTACTGCGGCATAAATATCACCAGTTTGCTCAATGATGGATTTTGCCCGTTCAATTTTGCAATTTAAGAAGTATTGATAAGGTGTAATACCAGTATGTTTTTTAAAATAACGAATGAATTGGAATGTTGTGAAATCTATTTCCTGACATATATCCTCTATTTTTAGTACGTTTTCGAGATGTGAATGGATGATTTCTTTAGCTTTTTTAATAACGAAACCATCTTTTTTCATTGATGAACTAAAATCTTGTTTAACTAAGCTGTCTGTTAACTGTAAAAACAACTCGTGGCATAATGAAGAGTTTTCTTCTGTTAAAACAGCTTGCGATAGCTTTAGTATATGTTGCTTTAGCATATTATTATAGATAATAGGCTTCTCAAAACAGATTATATCCTTTTTTTGAATCGCCTCTAAAAATAAAGAGGGTTCTATATAGAGCATAACATACTCAAGACCTTCTCGATTAAAAGCCATCCCATCATGGACCTGTTCGGGATTAAAAAACATGACGCCGTTTTGATGAGATAGCTGTAGATTCCCATCTAAATAGTAATGTTGAATTCCTTTTAACGTGACACCAAAAGCATATTCTTGATGAGCATGTTTTTTGTATTTAAAATCTGTAAAACTAGCCTTTAATGCTGTAATTCCATCCATTTTTCTATATGTAAAACTTTGCATGTTTTCACCTCTCACTTCCCATTAAATCCAGATCATCACGGCTGCATAAATCAAGCATAGTGCCATAAATACATTGACGACTTTTTTATGTTCTAGTAAAAATTGTTTAAAGATAGCCCCAAACAATACCCATAATAAGAAAGCAATTAGACCAATAATGGTAATAGTTATTACACTTAATGATAACGCTAAAAACGAATTATAATAAGGTAAGATAAAGCTTGGAATTACCGTCATTGTAAATAATACTACTTTAGGATTTAAAAACTGCAACAAAAACCCTGAAGAAAAATTTCCCGTTTTATTATTGCTATCACTGGAAGTATCCATTTTGTAAATTTGGTATGCAAGGTATATCATATATGTCGTACCAATAATTTGCATAATCAGCAACACTCTTGGAATCCATGTTGAAAAAAGAGTATTTAGAAACGCTGATAATACAAGTAATATAAAGAATGCAATCGTAGAACCGTAAGAAAAATGTAAGCCTCTTTTTATACCAAAATGCTGTGTTGTTGATAAAATTACGATATTTGTCGGTCCTGGTGTAACCGTAATAATAAAGCAGTACATTAAAAAAGATGTAATATTCACGAAGTGAGCTCCCTTTCAAGTTGATCTCTGTGAATTATTACATCTATTATTTAAATCATAATAGTACAAAATTGCACATTTACTTTGTCCAATTAAATGGTTTCCACTTCTCTTTCATCCATTTGGGGATTGGTGCTTCATATGGAGCTGTTGCTTTTAATTTGTCTTGGTGCCATGTAGCAGCCTTAGATCGAATCATTTCATCCAGTAAAGGCTGTACAAATTCCTTGGGCTCTAAGCGGAAAGAGTGGACAGCGAAATCGTAAAACCAGCCACAACTTAGTAAATAAGGTGTGATTTCCTTGCTCGATAGTCCATCTCTAATCATCAGTGTAAAAGAAAAAATTCTTTTACATGCATGCCAAGCCATTTTTTCTGGAGACAACATCCATGTCTCGAGGCGTGTTCTCGCTTTATCAATCATTATCAAGGGGTCATCAATAACTCTACCGTGACCTGGGTATGCTCTTTTTATAGATAATTTAGAGAGTCTCTCTAAACTATCATAGGATCTTCTTAAGCTGTTAGTGCCTTCTCGGTAAATATTCAACCATCCCAAATCGTTATAATGAAATAAATCACCACAAATTAATATCTGCTGTTTTGGCTCATATAAAGCTATATGCCCTAAGGTATGTCCTGGTGTATGTAAAACCTGTAAAGCACTATGCCCAGTAGTAATCTCTTGTTCATCAACAAGTAAATGCTGAACGTTATATTGTTCAACAGGCTGATCTAAATAATGTGCACAGCAAGATTCTAAATCGCATCTATTTACCATTTCTCCCTCCCAAAGATGGGTAGCAATCGGTAGGCCATACTGTTTTTGAAAATAATGATTTCCTCCAACATGGTCACTATGATAATGTGTATTGATGATGCCATTTAACTGTTTTGGTAATATCCCAATATCGGTTAAAAGTTTCTCAGTTCGTATAACATCACTTCCAAAGCCAGAATCCACTAAAAATGTTTGCTCGTCTCGAATAACAATACTATTAGCACTTGGAAATGAACGTTCAAAAAACAGAATTTCAGTTTTCATATGCTACCCCCTCTATTTATAAAATAATTCCAGAAAAACTCCCTTTTAATACCACCTTGTCTAGTTGATTTATACATGTAAATGCTGCAGTAATGGCCATTCGATTTTTTTCATCTGGTTCATATTGCTCAATTATTACATCACAGCGGATTGTATCATCACTAAACACAGGACGTAAAAACTCGAAATTCATTTTGCGGGCTAATACGTTATTGTCACCACCCACCTTTGTAGGAAGTGTTGCTGTTAAAAGCCCTTGAACCACAAATCGACCTTGTTCGTCTGGTGAGATATGATGAATGCCTTCATCTCTCGATATCTTCGTAAATAATTCAACATCTTCCACTGTAAACGTACGTTCAAACGTGATTTTTTCACCTACTTGTAATCCCATCAATATCCCCCTTTGAAGAGTACAAAATACTACTATAATCAGAATATTAAAACTTATTATCCTATTACTCAACTATTAAATAAAATATCTATATTACTGTATAAAAAAACCAGCCACCTAGCGCGATTGAATATCGAAACTAGGTGGCTTGATGGTGTTTTTGACTAAGGTTTAATTGTGTATATAAGAAGTGCCTATTTTACTTATATACTGTTTTGGGAAACTTAAAATATAATAAGAAGTGACTGCCTTGATTTATTTCATCAGCAGTAAAAGCTAAAAAAATGAGATTGTTAGAACAGGTAAAACATAGAGACGAAATTAACGATACTTGTTGTGAATGATAAAACCTCTTTTTCAAAAAGTGGGTTTCTTACATGTAGCTTTTTTAATGACCCCATTAACATTTATCCACACTGAATTAGATAACTACCTCTTACCTAATGAAAAAATGGGTTTGTCCTATCACCTTCCCTACAATTTACAGATTTCATTACCTGTGTGAATAATTGTGAATCAATCCACACTTCAATGATAGTAGATAGCCTTTATGGATTTTTTTTGATCCATGTCCTTATCATAAATAGTTTACGTATATTTTTAACCATCCACTTTACCACTATTTTAGTCATCCACTTGTCTATAATTTACAAAAATTCTTCTTCTTACTTAAAAACTATTCAGAGCTTGTGCAAATCTTTTAATTCCTTCATCGATTGAATCCACATCTTCTCTAGCATAAGTAAAACGGACAAAGCCATTTTGGGATCCCATTGTGGAACCAGGAACATAAATGACGCCTCGTTTAATCGATTCTTCCAGTAATTGTGTTTCACTATAATTTTTCAGCACTTTACACCAAATGTGGATACCCCCTTGTGGAATAGAAAACTCCACCTGATTTTTTAAATAAGTATCAAGGCTTTGCACAATTGTATTTCGTCTTTTCTCTAATTCTCTAATTAAGCTTTTGATATGCAAATTAAAGTTTATTGACTCTAAAAAATCATTAGCTATCCACTGTGTAAAGCTAGAATGACCAAAGTCAATTTGTTGCTTTGCATCAGATAACCTTTCAATAACGGATGTGGGACCAACAATCCAGCCTATGCGTAATCCTGAGGCAACAATCTTGGATAAAGAGCTAATGTATAATACATTTCCGTTTTTATCTAGTGATTTCAGGGTAGGAATTTTATCCCCTGAAAATGATGTCAGGCTATAGGGATCATCTTCTACTACTGGAATACCAAGCTTTGAGGATATGTCTAAAATAGCCTCTCTTCGCTTAATATTTAACGAAGAGCCTGTTGGATTGTGAAAATCAGGATTTAAAAAAATCATCTTAATACGATGTTTTTTATATAGTGTTTGTAAATCCTCTGGGTCGATACCATCCTTATCAACAGATAAATAATGAAGTTGTAAGCCTGCTGATTTAAAAATGGGCAGATTATAATTGTAAGAAGGATCTTCTATTGCGATTGTATCCCCAGGCTTTAATAAGCATTGGACAATCAAATGTAAGGCTTGCTGCGCCCCTGATGTAATTAGTATGGAAGAAGGTTTTGTATCAATCCCTCTACTATTTTTAATATGCTTCGTAAGGGTAGTTCGAAGTATTTCACTCCCCTGTGGATGATCGTATCCAAGGCTGCCGATAAAGGAGCGAGTTGCTGTGATTTCTCTTAATGCGCTTTTAGGGAAAAGGTCTTCTGATAATTCTCCTGTTGCTAAATTTATTAATTTATGTTCAACTGCCTCTTTTCTTATTTTTTGTGTGACAGGTAGATTTGGTAAAAAGGAGCCCGCCTCAATATATCGATTCCAGCTAGGAATTCGCTTCCTTGTGATCCCCCAAATATCTTTGCTAATGCTCGTACCACTGCCTCTATTTCGTTCAATAAGCCCCATTGCTTCCAATTCGTCATATGCACTAACAACTGTACTTCTATTTACGTTCAGAGCATTTGCTAAGTATCGCTCTGATGGTAAAGGTTTATCGGGTGGAAATGTCCCATCCGCAATACCTTTTTCAATATATTCTGCGAGTTGTTTATAGATAGCCTTTTTTGCATGTCGATCGGGTTTCCAATCCATATATACTCACCTCAATTGAGCATAATAATTTTTTTAGCAGCATCAGATAAGCTAAAAAATCAATCATAATATAACATCTTCTGTAGCTAACCATCCACTTTATTATTACTTTCGCCATCCACTTTAACATTCAACCACTATCATCCTATGAAAACCCTTACTCTACGCGTATTTAACTCGATAAAGTTATACTGAAATTATTTTTCTCGTTTTAGAACATTCTGTGTTATCTTGCAAAACACCTTGTCTTTCAAAGGATGTGCCACTATGATAAAAATCAATTGTGAATCAAAATCCATACAAACCCATAGTAGCCGATAGCACTTCAAAGAATCAGTTAAAGGGGTTTGTTTATGAAAAAAAGTTGGCTTAAATTAGTAGGTCTTTTCACTATTGTCACTATGTTAACCGGTTGTGACCCGTTATTAGTATTAGATCCAAAAGGTCCTCAAGCTCAAGTACAAGCCAAAGATATTATGCTATCGATAGGGATTATGTCCTTTATCGTACTAACCGTTTTTGTGATTTTAGCTTATATGTTAATGAAATATCGTGCTTCTAAGCAAAGTCCCGACTATAAGCCTCCCCACATTAAAGGGAGTACCATGGTTGAAATAATTTGTGTAGGCATACCTGTTTTAATTGTTGCGTACATGTCTATTATTTCTGTTCAAAGTAATTATAAGGTGGAATCGACGCCAGAAAAATATAAAAATGAGAAGCCATTGGTCATTTATGCTTCAACCTCTAACTGGAAATGGCATTTTAGTTATCCAGAAGAAGATATTGAAACAGTAAATTATTTGTATATCCCTGCTGAGCGTCCAATTGAGTTCAAACTTTACTCGTATGGACCGATTACTAGCTTCTGGATTCCTCAGCTTGGTGGTCAAAAATATGCGATGGCTGATATGGTGAATACTTTGCATTTGGCTGCGGATATGCCTGGAGAGTTTATGGGGAGAAATGCAAACTTTAATGGCAAGGGGTTCGCCGAAAACACGTTTAATGTGACAGCGGTGACTCATGATGAATTTGATGATTGGGTAAAGGAAGTAAAAGAAACAGCAGATCTATTAACGGAGGAAAAATTTAATTCGTTACTAAAACCAGGACATGTAGGACAGTCCACTTACAATGGAACACATTTAACATTTCTACCAGCACCAGAGGGTGAAAATGGTGGACATCAGCATGGTTCTTCGCACGTAAAAGATCATGCATCTCAATAAAAAAATCTTGAAATTCTCGAAATGAACTAGTTTACGATAAGGTTTATGTCGAAAGGAGACATAGTCAGATGGATTACTTTGAAAGATTTGCAATACCCCATCCAAGCCCAGCTATTTATGCCTCAATGGTCGCTATTGGTCTTACGGTGATAGCGATGATTGTAGGATTAACCTATTTTAAAAAATGGGGCTACCTTTGGCGTGAATGGTTAACAACAGTTGATCATAAACGAATCGGTATTATGTATTTAATTTCAGCCATTCTTATGCTTTTCCGTGGTGGTGCAGATGCGATTATGATGCGAGCACAAATGGCAGTACCTGACAATAAATTACTAGATGCACAGCATTATAATGAAATATTTACGACACACGGAACTGTGATGATTATATTTATGGCCATGCCGTTTATTATGGCCTTTATGAACTACATTGTGCCACTTCAAATTGGCGCAAGAGATGTAGCCTTCCCACGTTTGAATGCTTTAAGCTTTTGGCTATTTTTCATGGGGGCCATGCTATTAAATATTTCCTTTGTTATTGGCGGCTCTCCTGATGCTGGCTGGACGAATTATTTCCCTCTAGCTAGTAATGAATTTAGTCAATCTGTAGGGACGAACTATTACTTGTTTGCTCTACAAATTTCAGGTCTCGGCACATTAATTACTGGTATTAACATGATTGTTACGATTCTCAAAATGCGAGCACCGGGTATGACATTAATGAAAATGCCAATGTTTACGTGGTCTTCATTCGTCGCAAACGTTATTATCGTTTTTGCCTTTCCAGTATTAACGGTTGCACTTGTCATGGGAACATTCGACCGCCTATTTGCTACGAATTTCTTCACAACATCCAACGGCGGTATGGATATGCTGTGGGCGAATTTCTTCTGGGTCTGGGGACACCCTGAGGTTTATATTCTAATTTTACCTGCCTTTGGGTTATACAGTGAGATTATTTCTACTTTCTCTGGGCGCAATCTCTATGGTTATAAATCGATGGTCGGCTCAATGGTAATTATCTCCTTCCTTTCGTTTTTAGTTTGGACCCATCATTTCTTTACGATGGGACAAGGTGCTTTAACAAACAGTATATTCTCGATTACAACGATGGCCATTGCCGTTCCGACTGGAGTTAAGATCTTTAACTGGTTATTCACCCTGTGGAAAGGAAAAATTGTCTTCACAACGCCAATGCTATATTCTATGTTGTTTATCCCTACGTTTACAATAGGTGGCGTAACGGGGGTGATGCTTGGTATGTCAGCAGCTGACTACCAATACCATAATACAATGTTTTTAGTAGCACACTTCCATATGGTGATTATTCCTGGTGTTGTATTTGCGATGTTAGCAGGCTTACATTACTATTGGCCAAAAATGTTTGGCTTTATGTTAAATGAAAAAATCGGCAAAGTGACGGCTTGGATTATTGCAATTAGTACCATGCTAGCCTTTATGCCTATGTTCTTCTCTGGCTTAGATGGACAAGCACGCCGTATGTACACTTACTCGGCCTCAACAGGTTTTGGTATGTGGAATATGATTTCTTTTGTTGGTGCAATTGGCCTTACGATTGGCTTTATCTTAATTGTATACAATGTTTATTATAGCATTCGTTATGCACCAAGAAACGTTGGCTCAGATCCATGGGATGCACGTACTTTAGAATGGGCTACACCAAGTCCTGTACCGTACTATAATTTTGCAAAGGTGCCACATGTAATTTCAACTGAGGCACTATGGGATGCAAAATATCGTCAGCATGATTTGTTCCCAGAGAAATATGAAAACATTCATATGCCAAATAACAGTGGTGTACCTTTCATTTTAGGCTGTATCTTCTTTGCATGGGGCTTCTCATTTGTATTTGGTATGTGGATTCCAACCATTGTTACAACGATCGGTATTTTTGTTTGTATGGCTCACCGTTCGTTGGAAAAAGATCCAGGACATTATGTTTCTGTTGAAAAAGTGAAAGCAACGGAATCGAAATTGCGAGGTAGTCAATCATGAAAATCGATCAATCACTTCCTTTAGAATATAGTACACAGCAAAACCAATTGAATATTTTAGGCTTTTGGGTTTTTATCGGTGCTGAAATCATGCTCTTTGGGACGCTGTTCGCAGCTTACTTTGTTTTGGTAGATCGTACTGGAAATGGCCCTACAGGAGCTGACATTTTTGAAATTACACCTGTTTTATTTGAAACTTTTATTCTTCTAACAAGTAGCTTTACCATTGGCTTAGGGATACACGCCATGCGCAAAGGCAACACGAAAGCGATGATTACATTCTTTGTCGTGACGCTACTGCTTGGTGTAACATTCATAGGCTATGAGGTTTATGAATTTATTCACTATGTCCATGTTGGTGCAGGATTGCAAACAAGTGCCTTTACGGCTACCCTTTTGACAACATTAGGGACACATGGTGCTCATGTAACATTTGGTGTGTTCTGGGGGCTGTTTATTGTTTACCAATTAAAACAACGTGGATTAACACCAGAAACAGCCAATAAGTCTTTCATCTTCTCCTTATACTGGCACTTTTTAGATGTGGTCTGGATCTTTATCTTCAGTTTCATTTACTTGAAAGGAATGGTATGAAATGAGTGATTTATTCCCACTAAAACAAGTTATGGGGTTTGCCCTGTCGATTATCCTTACGATCATTGCGGCGAGTGTGTATTTTTTTGGTGTATCACTCCCCATTACAATGACGATACTTTTAGTCACAGCATTTATTCAAGCTGGCCTACAGTTAGTCGTCTTTATGCACGCCAGTGAAACAAAGGATAAACCTGCGATCTATACAAATATCTACTATGCTTTAATAATTGCTCTCGTAACCATTTTCGGGACTTTATTATGTATGATTTGGGGCTATCTCTAGAAGAGAGTATGAAAAAAATCGTCCTTTACTTGATGAGTAAGGACGATTTTTTTTATGACAAAACTATCGAGTTGTATAGCTTAACGAGAGCATCAAATGTACTTTTTCGTTGGAACGATTGGTGTATGTGTGAAGCTCTTCGCCATTAAATTTAATGACATCCCATTGATTTAATTGGTGAATTTTTTCTCCTACCTTCATCTCCAATTGACCGTTTAACACAAGAACAATTTCTTCTGATCCCGCTAAGTGACATTCACTGTACTCACTATTTGGCTCGATACACCCTCTATACCATTCCGTTCCATGTGTATTAAATAATGGCTCGACAAACCAGTCATTATTATTATTACCTGAAAATTGGTAATCTGATCCAAACCGATGCACTTCTATATTTTCTTTAAATGATAATAAAGAGACGAGTGGAATATTAAGTCCTCTACATATTTTCCAAAGGATATTGACGGTTGGATTCGTTTCCCCTCTTTCAATTTTCCCTAACGTTAATTTACTAACACTACTTACATTTGCTAATTCATCAAGACTCATCCTTTTACTTTTTCGAATTTCTCTTAGATTAAGCCCAACTTGACTAGATAAGTCAATATTTTCCTCATTCAATGTGTCGCACCCCTTCCATTGACTTTGTACACTAAGTATATTATAGTATACAAATCGGTTAATTATAGTTTGTTTTACATATAAAAAGTTAACTATAGTATATCAAAAATTGATTAAAAGAGGTGTTTTTAGTGATGGTGAAATCAAAAAACTTTCCGATTATTTGGAGCATTTTTTCTTTGTTTATACTTTCTATGAATCTACGAGCTTCGATAACATCTATCTCGCCAGTATTGAAAAATATTCAAATGGATTTGCAGATGACGAGCGTTGTAGTCAGTTTACTAACGGCTCTACCTGTGTTTTGTATGGGGGTATTTGCACCATTGGCTGGTAAGCTGAGTGAGCGATGGGGCATAGAATTGACGATTGGGGTATCCGTTTTATTAATTGGTGTATCAACAGCGTTGCGCTTAGTAGCAACCTTTCCTTTGCTTTTATTACTAACAGCTATTCTCAGTGGGATAGGTATTGCCATTACAGGGCCACTAATCTCCGGTTATATCAAAAAAGAATTTCCTAAATATTCTTCTACCATGATTGGTGTATATTCAGCTGGGATGGGAATTGGAGCATCTTTAAGCGCCGGTTTAGTCGTGCCCGCCATGCATGCTTTTCATCAATCTTGGAACGCAGCTTTAGCAATATGGTCGGTATTCGCTCTTGTGGGTTTCATTGTTTGGATTCCTATTATCAAAAAATCAAAGCAAACTCAAGAGGCAATAGAGAAATCCGTCAGTCAAAAAAGCCGATTACCTTGGAGGAATCGATATGTTTGGCTCCTTATGGTCATGTTCGGTTTACAATCAGGTGTTTATTATTCCCTTGCGACCTGGCTCGCTCCAAAAGTACAGGACATCGGTTATAGTGACGCCTACGCCGCAACAACGGTAACTATTTTTTCCGTTATGCAAATGATCTGTAGCTTTATTATCCCAATCTTAATTAATAATAGTGTGAAAAGAAAACCTTGGATTCTACTATGTGCTTTAAGCTCCTTTATAGGCATTCTATTATTAATTGGCGGGATCTCCCCCATTCTCTGTGCCACATTAATGGGGATTGGTGCTGGCGGATTATTTCCATTGGCCATGATTCTACCCTTAGATGCAACTGCTACACCAAAAGAAGCAAGCGAATGGACAGCCATTATACAATTTGGTGGCTATATAATAAGTGGCATAATTCCGATGCTTGTTGGGGTCATTAAAGATATAACAAACACCTTTGATGTTGCCCTTTTCGCCTTATTATTTATTTTAATTGTCATCATGTTGCTAACTTCAAAAGTTAAAACAAAAATCGAATCAACTATTCGCATTCTTTCATAGCAGGCTTTTGTACAAAAAATATGCGAGTATCACTATATTTAAAATGCTCCATCTAAAGAAAGGCGCTGTTCTTTTTTCAGTCGGTGAGTCAAAGACGACACTGTTTCAATTTCAATGGAAAATGTTCAACAGAAAGAAAAACTCATTTGCAGTGCATCACTACAAATGAGTTTATTCTCAAATTAATTATTCTGAACAAGGTATTGATAAATCGCCATCATCTCTTGTTTATTTAGCTCTCTGATGCGATTGAAAATAGGAATATCGACAACAGCCTCAAGATGTGAGCCTTCTGTAACAACATCACTTACTGTACCAGTTAACCAAGTTTGTACGTCAACTCCATCGACGATTTCCTGCCTCCCTTCTTCATTGATGCCACTTGCTTCACAACTCACACAAGAAACAGATAATTTAAATACACCATCATGAAGATTATCTTCTGAAATAACCTTCTTCCCTTTACAGAAAGGGCATGGATGACTTGCTTTTACCTTGTTAATTTGCGTTACGATTTTTTTATAGCCAAATGCCTCATAGACATACGTTAGTTTTTTGAATTTTCCATTGGTGAAATATTTATCGATAATGGCTTCTCTAGTTTCATTTATAGTAGCAAAATCACAGATGGTAATTAGATTTTTATTGCTTATTGCTTTAATGTTGCCTTTAATGCGATCCCAGAATGGTAGCACGTTTTGCAAGACGATTTCATATCCAACAAAGCTTGCCAGCTCTAATTCAAGCAGTTTCAACGATACCTTTGTTTCCCTAGGTAGTAAGGAAACATCGGTTGTAAGAGATATATCTCCCCCAACAATTGCTTTGATTTTTTCTAGCTGTGGTAATGACCCTACTGTTTTTATGACTTCATCAATCGGTTGATGAATAATTTCACGGATATCTATATCACCGTATCTTAATTTCTTTTGGTGGTTGAGGACAGAGCCATGACAGATTGGGCAAGGCATCATCTCTCTAGTTTCTTTCATTTGCTCTTTAATGATTGATTTAGAGATCACGATATAGCGACCAATGATAAAATTAAAGCCTTCCCATTTTTTTGAGGATTTTGTTGCTTTATCATAAAAAGATTTATCCCAATAACCATATAAAAATGTATGCTTTTCATCTTCTGTCATGTCATTATAGCTTTTACTGATATCTTGACCAAGTTCATTTTTTATCTCTGCAAAGAGGAACTCCAGTTTCGAATGTTGATAGTATTTTAAGACCTCCATCACATCTGGATGTAGTAACCCATCCCAAAATGGCACGCTTTTATCTTGAATGACAAGGTCAAAATCAAATTTTTCAATTTCTAAACGGCCAGAACAGCTTGGGCAATGATTTTCTTGGCTAAAGAAATCGAAGCTTCTTGTATCCTTATTCGTAGGGTGTGCAGCGACAATATGATTGATAAGGCCACCGATTTCATACAAAAAACTATACTGGCTATACAGATGTCTTTCAAGGTCAATAGCAATGACGGGGGCTATCTTGTTTGATTCATATTCACTGTAAATAAGACGGGCCATTGAGGATAAGCTTTTTAAGATGCCACCTTTATAAATATTTTCTGCATTTTTAAAATAACTTATAGGATGGTTTTCTAAGTATTGAATGCCGTTTCTTGATTCGAGCGTTGATGCGATTTGTAATGGGGCTGTGTCCGTTGAATGGTTATCCTGATCAAAATAGTCTTCATGGCTAACCACCTCAAGGTGTGTCACAGGCTCCTGCTGTCTTTTACCAAAGTCAACAATAAAATCTGAACTTTCTAACATATAGGCATTGTGCTCTATCATAATGATGGATATGGATTCATCTTGTAGGATGTCTCTAATACTATCTATAAATTGATTTAAAATGTTTTGAGATAGCCCTTTTGAAGGCTCATCAAAGATAAAGAGTGTATGTGGGTTTCGAGAATTCGCAAACAACTCAGACACTAAATGCACACATTGGAATTCACCAGTTGATAGGGATTGTGTTTTTCTTTCCAGCGTTAAATAACCAAGTCCAAGCTTAATGAGCAAGCTTAAACGCTTATGGGCAATATCTTCATTCGGAAGCTCGTCAATAATATCCTCAATCGAGCGTTGAAAAATATCATCAATTTCCTCACTATATTTTGTCAGTTTCCTTTTAATATCAAGGAAGGTTGCAACAGTGGATCGGCTAGTAATCGATTGATTGCGATCCTGTCCTACCATCACTAGTTTATCTTTTGGATAGCGCTTCACAAAGTCCTTAGCGATACATTCATTGACAAGCGTTGATTTTCCACAGCCAGACTCTCCTGTAAAGGTTACCAGTCGGTTTTGAGGAATTTCTATTTCATCCATTTGAATATTTCGGCAATGTAGATCACGGAATTGATAGAAGGTAGTTGGTATAACCTGATTCCGTTCCCAAAAGATTGGTTGTGGTCGAGGGGATTCTTCGACAATTTCCCCACCATATTTTCCACTACCTGGTCCAAAGAATATAGGCTGATCAGCTGTGTCTAACACTGTATCCGAATGATCGATAAGCCAAATTTGATTTTTAGAACCTAATTGCTGTATTTGCTCTAAAATTTTTAATAAGGTATTATGATCTAAACCAACGGAGATTTCATCGACAATAATCACTGTATTTTCGCTCGTTGCCATAAATTCTGCTAAGTAAAGTCTAGTTAATTCCCCACCTGACAATGTCCCCATAATGCGATTTAATGTTAAATAGCCAATATTCATCTGGATAATATTTTGAAGAATATGTTGTTTCTCTTCACTAATATTTAATTCCTTTGACAGAGAATAGATCGTTTCGATACTTAAATTGTGGATGTCAGATATACTATATTGGTCATTCCATAAAGTTATTTTATGTTGTTCTACTTCCTGACTATAGCGCTTGCCCCCACATTTTTTACATTCTACATTTTTGGTTGTACCACGACCTTTACAAGTTGGACACCAGCCTAATGCATTGTTAAAGGAAAAAACCTCAGGAGATAGATGAAATTCATCCCCCAGTCGATCACGAATCTCCTTAAAAACACCCGTATGCGTGCCAATAGTAGAGCGTGGATTTGTGGAAATGGATGATTTCCCTAAAAAAAGTACTAAGGGCATATCTTCCATTTTAATGGCGCTGAAATTTGTTTCCATAATATCTGAAAATAAATATTGATATTCAGCCTTTGGTAATAAAGAAACAAGGCGTTTTTTTGATTCTTCTCCAATTGTTTGACAAAATGTAGTTTTTCCAGACCCGGATAAACCTGCAATACCTAGTGATAGATCTTCTGGTAAGACGACATCTAAACGGTTAATATTGTTGGCAATTAGTTGATTGATCTTCATTATGTTATCCTTCCATTTACTAAATTTAGAGGGTGCTTAAGGTTTTTAGGATGCCCCTTTCTTATCTTAGAAGAGTGCCCTTCAGAAAATGAAAGAACACAATTCTTGCTAAGGAATTGCGCTCTCATTTGTCTTAATTTTATTTGAACTAAGCTAATACTTTTTCAAGCTGTGAACTCATATTTGTCCAAGCGTATTTAGCCCCTTCAATGGCTCCTTGACGAGCTTTTGTTTCTTCACTAAATCCATCTTGATCAAGATGCAGCTGCGTAGTACCGTCTGATGCTTGTGTTAACGTCCAAGTAACTGTTGTAGTTTCTCCAGCACTTGTCCAAGTGTATGATAATTTATGAGGCTCTTCTATTTCAAGAACCTCACAATCGACAATACCATTCCACCATTCGTTTGGCTCAGCTCGGAACTGAAATTTATGGCCTACAATTGGTTGAAAATCATTGCTCCAAATCCATTTTGCAAGTGTATCCGAATCTGTTAGAGCATGCCAGACTTGCTCGATTGAACTTGTAAATTTAAAATCTAATGATACATCTGGTTTCATTTATTTTCCTCCAATAGTAAATGTAATTTTGATATTCTATCTTTCCAAAAGCCTTCATAAATTGATACCCAATCTTGAATTTCTTTCAACGGAGCTGCATTCAGCCGATATCTCGTTTCTCTTCCTTCTTTTCGAGCAATGACAAGACTAGCCTCTTTTAGGATGGCTAAATGTTTAGATACAGCCGTACGCCCCATTTCAAATTGAGCCGTTAATTCGTGTAGCGGTAACTCATCTGCATTAGCTAACAAATTTAGCAATTGACGTCTTGTTGGGTCAGCGATGGCTGCATAGACATCACGCTCTTGGTTAGTGTTATTCAAAACCACCACCCTTTCTAATAGGACACTAAATGGTGTCTTAATTATATGACACCATTTAGTGTCTAGTCAATTTTTATTTTGGGCAAAATGATATTGATTTTATACCTTTGAAAAACCCTAAATTAATGCTTGAAATGCAAAAAAGTACAGAGGTTTAACCCTTTGTACTTTTTTGCATTATCATTTAAAATGGACCTCCAGCCTTTGGAGCTACAGAAGGGCACTTCACCATGCGTTCATAAGCGATTTTTTTAAGGAAAGGCAAAATTTACTTTCGATAATTTAAAGGCTGATCGATAGGTTGGGCATTTAAATTGAGCATTCTTTGTTCGCAATTCAATATATTTGTAATAGAGTATAAAGATGAAAGCCATTATAATCAATGTCTGGAATAATCCTAGAATTGGGCTCATTGATTGACCTGCTTTACGAGTGACTTTTATGCAAGTTCCAAAGGTAAAAATGCGTATTCCCCATCTCTAATAATGGGACATTTACGAACAGTTATGGGATACTGGAAAAGAGGACCATCAATGACGGTTGTATGGAATTCTCCACCTTCACCGCAAGGATCAATGTTACGAGCTTCGAGTTCCTTTACATATTCAGGGGTAAGTACTCGTCCTAAATCTTCCTCTATCATGCCTAATGATAAATTGACAGTGACAATAACCGTAACAAATCCTAAGTGAATAAATTCATCGACAGCTTCTCGATGATTCATCTCCCATAATGGCATGCCGAGCTTTAATCCAACTCTTTTTGTGACCTCGTCATGCCAGCAGCCTTGTGCAGGAATATCTAAATCACCTGTAACTAATACCTCTGCCCCTTGATTTTTAGCATTTTCTAAAAGACCTAAAAATACACTTTCGTAATCTGCCCAACTTGCCGCAGCTGTATAGACGGGTAAACCAATCGAGTCAGCTTGTGCCCGTATAAGCTCAGGTGGCATTCCATGTGATCTAGAACGTTGGCCCTCTTCCTCGAACATCACGATAAGTCCAATCGCTCTTCCTACTTGTGATGCTTTATAAATTGCTAGGACACTATCCTTTCCTCCACTAAAGGAGGCTATAAATTTGTGTCCTTTAGCACTATTTTTCCAATTGATTAATTCTACCATTTATATTTTCTCCTTTTTCTTATTTTTAATCGTCTAAAAATAATTGTGCACTATCATCCACAAGCACACTATGTTCAAAGTCGTGCGAATGTAGAGCTAGTAATCTCTGTTGAATTTTATAGGAATATATTCATTGTATAGGTATTGAAGATTCATAGATATAGCCTCGATATCCACTTTAATTATGGTTATAACCAAACTGAATTGTTTGAAGCTTTTGTTTAAAATTGTTTTCGATCTCAATGGCCTCTAAGGCTGTGATATCTTTTGGTAGTACTTTTAAAATTGTATATTGGAATTGTAAATGTGCATTAGCGTTTTGTTGACCTAACTGTTCAAATGCTAGGTTGCCTCCATTGATTGTCGAGGCATATTCTGACCAACGTCCGAGCAAGCCATTTTTATTGTAGGAGGAGCCAATATAAATTTTTCCATTAGATCGATCAGTGATGGCGTAAATTCCATTGATTGCGCTTAATGCGATATGCCAATCTGCATATGGTTGAGGATTATCTATGATTTGTTTCAGCTCTTGAAACGTTAACAGGACATTTTCGTATCCTGGAAAGTCAAATTGACTCGTATTGACGAGCTGGGTAATGATTTTTTTATTGGTAGCTTTTTGATACCATCGTACAGCTGCCTTGCCCCATTCAATAAATAATTTATTTTCATAGGGCTGTAATGGATCATTTGGGATTTCGAACAAAGGATGCATAATTTCACCTTTATAAGGTTCTAGCAAAAATGGTGAGCAATCAGGGGATACGAGTGGTGACGTCCCATGTCTTACTTCATACGATGTTAAGTATTTCGCTGTCGTACTTTCATCCGCTGAAAAGACAATGACATGATCATAGGCAGCATAAAAATCGGGCATTTGTTTTTGTGTATATTCCCGTAGAAAGCCGTCACGATACGCTTTAATAAATCGTTCATGCTTTAAAGAATGGCGAATAAGTAAAGTTCTATTGACATTATAATTACAGCGGGTTAATAAATCAGATAAATAAAGATGAACCATTTTTAATCTCCTTTTTTAGACGATACTCTTTTTTTGATAAGACACATTTATCGTACTACATTTGTGAATATTCATAACCAAAAATTAGCATTATTTGATTTGATGGAGATGAAGTGTATTAGTGTCTGTTAGAAGCCTATCAATCCAAAGTTATGTAATAAAACACCCTCTTATTCGTTTTTCATAAGAGGGTGTTTGGGCACAGCCTTTTAATATGCTTGAGCAAACCAAACCGTATGCTTTGCCTCGTTTCCACAGCAAATACAAGAAGTCTTTGTTGTCGGCGGATTAAATGGAATATTACGAGTCGTATATTTTGTCTCTTCTTTCACTTTTTCCTCGCATGCATCATTCCCACACCATCCAGCAAGAACCCAGCCTGGAATAGTGCCGTTATCTTTGGCTGTTTTAATGTGCTGTTGTAATTGTAGTAGAGTGTCAATCATTGTATGAGCGTTTGCCTCACGGAATTGACGTGCTTTTTCCAATAAACGGGTTTGCATGGTTGTTAATTCTTCTTCAATGGCTGTAATGACATTAGCTAAGTCAATTGTTTGTTTATCTTCTTCATCACGTGCTTTCAATAAAGCTTGATTGTTTTCAAGGTCACGAGGTCCTAGTTCAATACGAACTGGCACACCCTTTAGTTCCCATTCATTAAACTTAAAGCCTGGCGATTGGTCTGAATCATCAAGACGTACTCGAATACCTTTCGCTTTTAGAGCAGCAAAAATCTCATCCAGATGCTCCATAATTTGAGGATTCTTTTTCCAAGGACCAACAGGAATCAATACTACTTGGGTTGGTGCAATTTTAGGTGGTAAAATAAGACCTTGCTCATCCCCATGCACCATTATGACAGAACCAATTAAACGAGTAGAAGTACCCCAAGACGTTGTGTGTACATATTCATGCTGGTTCGCTTTATTTAAATACTTAATATTAAAGGCTTCAGCAAATTTTGTACCTAAATAATGGGATGTACCAGCTTGAACTGCCTTGCCATTTTTCATCATCGCCTCAATTGAATACGTATCAATTGCACCTGCAAAACGTTCAGAAGGTGTTTTTTGTCCATCATAGACAGGAATTGCCAATACTTGCTCCACAACCTCCTTATAAATCTCTAGCATTTGCATCGTTTCCTTACGAGCATCTTCTTCATCTACGTGAGCCGTATGCCCCTCCTGCCATAAAAATTCAGATGTACGAATAAAAGGAAGTGTTTTCTTTTCCCAGCGGAAGACATTTGCCCATTGATTAATAAGTACTGGCAGGTCACGGTAGCTTTTGATCCAATTTGAGTAAAGATGGCCAATCATCGTTTCCGATGTTGGGCGAAGCGCTAAGCGTTCCTCTAATTGCTCTCCAGCAGCCTCTGTCACCCAAGGAAGCTCAGGTGAAAATCCTTCAATATGGTCCTTTTCCTTTTGGAAAAAAGATTCAGGAATTAACATTGGGAAGTAGGCATTACGATGCCCCGTTTCTTTAAAACGACGGTCCATCTCCTCTTGAATATGCTCCCAAATTTCATAGCCATCCGGTTTAAAGGCAATACAGCCACGAACAGGTGTATAATCCATTAAATCTGCCTTTTGGATGGTTTCGATATACCATTTCGAAAAATCTTCTAGTTGTTTTGACATATGTGTTTTCCTCCATTTTTTTTAAAATAAAAAGCACAAAGCTGTCCTCTGAACAAGGACGTCTTTGTGCTGGATAGACGTGGTACCACCTTTAATTTAGTTTTAAGTTGTCAATTTAAAACCCTTTAACGTTTGGTAACGAAAACGACTCGGTTATGTTTGTTGCATAACATCTCCGTGGTAGGTTTTCAGATAAGAAGCGGTGATATAGCTCTCAGCAGCTGCTATATTTTCTGGTTCACAATTCTTTCTTACTTGGCCACATCATCAATTGTATATTTTCAATAACTTTAGCAAAACAGTTAAAAAATATCAATCATTTTACTTAAAAATCTGATTTATTCACTGATACACTATCATTAATTAGTTTTGTGAAGTCTTCTACCGATAGTGGTTTACTGAAATAATAGCCCTGTACATATTCACA
Source organism: Lysinibacillus sp. GW821-FHT14F06 (assembly GCF_058803665.1). Lineage (NCBI taxonomy): Bacteria > Bacillati > Bacillota > Bacilli > Caryophanales > Bacillaceae > Lysinibacillus > Lysinibacillus sp. GW821-FHT14F06. The sequence continues at coordinate 181,885 of NZ_JBXAPF010000004.1, read as the reverse complement.
GCCATGCTCACGAAGCACTTTTAACTCAGCTTCTTCCTCTACACCCTCTGCCACTACCTCAAGGTTTAGTGCATGCGCTAAAGAAATCATCGCGGAAATCATGGCAATTCCTGATTTTTCTGGGACAATATCACGGACAAATGCACGATCTATTTTTAAAACATCTACAGGGAATTTCTTTAAGTAATTTAGCGATGAATAACCAGTTCCGAAATCATCTAATGAAATCGTTATTCCTAGGGCTCTTAATTGCTTAATTGTATCAATTAAATCCTCTGTGTAATCCAACATGCTCATTTCTGTAATTTCAATTTCTAAAAAATGTGGATTTATTCCTGTTTCTGCAATAACGTCTCGAACCATTTCGACAAAGCCTGTTGTACTAATATGGATAGGAGAAATATTGACAGCCACTCGTAAGTTTAAATGGTAGTTTTCGTTCCAAGCACGTGCTTGTGCGGATGCTTTTCGTAACACCCAAACACCGATATCATTTATAAGTCCACATTCCTCTGCGAAAGGAATAAAGCGGTCAGGTGGCATTTGACCTAAATCAGGATCATACCAGCGTAATAGTGCCTCCATTCCAATTACTTTATCTGTTTTTAAATCAATTTTTGGTTGATAATGTAGTTCTAAAATATCTTTTTTTAATGCTTGATGTAATTTTGTTTCGAGTAATAGCCATTTATCATTTGCTTCTTCCATATTTGGACGATATAAGCGATATTGATTGCCACGGGTAGATTTTGCTGCATACATTGCTATATCAGCATTTTTTAATAGCTCTTCAATAGAACTTGCGTGATCTGGGAAAATACTAATGCCAATACTAATGCTAGCATAGAACTCATACGTATCAACAATAAAGCTATCATTAAATACACCCATGATTTCCTTGGCCATTTCCTCAATGCGGCTAACATCGTTAAGAATCATCACAAATTCATCACTATTGTGACGGTAGAAGGAATTAGATGTATGATCAATATTTCGCAGTCGATTCGCCATCTCTACTAGAAACATATCCCCAATAATATGACCAAGTTCATCGTTAATGTTTTTAAAACGATTCACATCAATGAAAAACAACGCAAACTTTTCTTCTGTACGTCGAGATTGATGGAATTCATTTTCTAAACGCTGCTCTAATTTACGACGGTTTGGTAGCCCTGTCAATTCATCGTGATAAGCGATATGGGTAATTTTTTTTATATCCTTCTGAGCAGTAATATCAACTCGTATAGCAATATATTGGTATGGCTTTCCGTTATCATCAAGGAATGGAATAATTGTCGTTTTTACCCAATACAGGCTACCATCCTTTGCGCGATTACATACCTCGCCATTCCACATATTTCCCTTACCGATTGTTTTCCACATTTCTCTGAAGAAAGATTTTGGATGGAAGCCCGAATTAAGCAAACGGTGATCCTGGCCTAATAATTCTTCACGCGTATATTTTGATATTTTGCAAAAATGATCATTAACAAAAGTGATTTTTCCAGTTCGGTCTGTAATCGCTACGATGATTGAACTATTCATGGCTGAAAAAATATCTTGTAATTCTTTCAAACTGTAGTTAACTTGATTGATACTACTAGGCGTGATATTCATCATTTTCATTCTCCGTTCATTAAAATAAGAAGGGTTTGGTACTTTTGCTTTATCTTATCGCGAGGTATAAAGTTGTGGTATAGTGCCCTTTTTTATGTAATTATATTATAGTCCTAGAAAAGCAGTTAATTCAACCCAAATATCAAAAACATTCAAATCTAGATTTGATAAATTTCAAGGAAATCGACAAAATTTAGGTGTATTAAACATACATAGTTTCTCTTATTTTATAGATATACATTACTATAGTACTACTCGTAATGCTATCTTTAGGCTTTTTATCTTTAGAATATATGATTTTGCTGTTAATTTTACGATACTTAAATAAATTCTTCTTTTATGTTACATTCAAAAAATGCCTTACTGTCACATACAGGCAGTAAGGCATTTCATGAGCTAAGAGATTTCATATTCTATTCTGCCTCCCAATGCTTTGGCTTGTTCATTGTATGCATCTAACTGCTCCTGAGATAAATTTAAAATATAATAATGAAAATTGATTGGTTCAAGACCATGTTTCTCACATACTTGTTTATAAAATTCATAGCCTTCACGATAATCTGTCATCTTAATAACTTCCTTTCAAATGTGCAGCTTGTAAAAATAGTTTGATTGTTCTATAACAGAAACATTATTTTAAAAATAATATATAACAGTCGTGCTCTCAAGTCAATAAATTATCTGATATTTCTTTCAACAATTTTAAAGCCCAATCCATATGATTTAGTATGGCTGGGCTTTCATAAAATATTCACATCGGCTTCCGTAATAATCACATCCTTAAACGCCTAATTGTTTGGCTTGCATGTTATAAGCAGAAAGTTGTTGTTGAGATAACTGTAATACATAATAACGGAAAGAGATAGGTTCTAATCCATAACGTTCACACATTTCACAATAAAATTCATAGCCATCACGATACTTTGACATAAAAATTCCTCCTCTAGTTAAAACTGTTTTATAACAGTTGTTTTTATTTTTATTTAATATATAACAGTTTGCTTTACTCGTCAAGTATTTGCTTATAAAATAAATACATTTGTATGGAGGACAATAAAAAACCAATATCCCCATCTACAAATGGAGATATTGGATATTCTATTAAGTGTTAGAGGTAGACTCTAATGCACCTTTAATCTCTTTTATTTGTTCAATATGTCGCTGTTCATGTAAATATATTTGTTCAATCCATTGATCAAGTGGCAATTCACCAAGAGCTGGGTGCTTCACGGATTTTTCTGATAATATAGATGTATCCTCAATTGTATCAAGGAAAGTAATCAATTGTTTTCTTGACTCGTCCAATAAATGCATTATTTGCTGAACAGTAAATAGGTCCTCAGCCGGTTCAACAATTTTAGGCGCTGTAATTTTATTGGATCTGTCGACAATTAATTGAACATTTTTTCTATTTGTTTTTTTGTGATCTGTTTGCTTTAATCCCCATGTGATTGCTTTAATAGATGATTCCTCCACTAAGACTAAGTGATGGCAAATTTGAGCTATACTCCAACTGTTTGCTTCGTGCTTACCGTTCAATTGACTATTATTTAACAGTTCGATTTCAGCTACTAAATTATTTCTAGTTTCCATTAGTTGATTTGTTATAAATTGATTCAAAAGCCTCTCCCCTTACTTTGTGTTTATTGAACTCTATTCTGCATATGTTCTATTATGACATATTCTCTTAAGCGACTTAGAATTCCTTTAATTTTATAAGATGACTAACCTTTTATCTGTCACGGACGATATTAAATGGGTTATTTTCGAGAACCTGTTGAAGCTGTTCATCTTCAATATGCGTATAAATTTGCGTCGTCGCAACACTCGAGTGCCCCAGTATATGCTGAAGGCTGCGGATGTCTGCCCCTGCTTTATACATCATGGTAGCAGAAGTATGACGTAGTTTATGCGGTGTCAGTCTTTCTTTTTGAAGTCCTGATTGCTGATTAATCTGTTTTACTATTTTAGCTACGGTTTGCCGAGTAAAGCGTGTGCCCTTTTGGGAAACAAATAGCGGCTCATCCCCCTCTCCTTTATAGGCTGTCTTTCCACAAGCTTCATAGTCTGTGAGTGCCTGCATACAGCTGTCATTTAAATAAACTGTCCGTTCCTTATTTCCTTTACCAACAACAGTTAAATATCGACCTTGTATGGATGATTTATTTAACTGACAAAGCTCTGATACACGAATTCCTAAATTCAAGAAAAACATCATCATGCAATAATTTCTAGGGGAGGCATGATTCGATTGAATGCCGTCGATAAATTGCCTAGCTTCCTCAATATTCATATAAATCGGTCGTTTTCGTCCAATCTTTGGTGTTTCTAATTCATCGGCAGGATTTTCTTCGAGAAGGCGACGTTTACCTTTTAAGTATTTAAAAAATGATTTTAAAGTAGCAACCTTCCTTGCTCTTGCAGATGCAGAGTTTCCACGCTGCACCTCACAATATTCCATAAATAAATAGAGATCTTCCAGTGTGATGTCACGTATTTCTTCTATTGTAATGGTAGAAATATCGATAGAGGTAATGTTGCGTATATCTAAATCGTGTTGGACAGCTAAATGAAATCTGAAAAATAGTGTCAGATCATATTCATATTCTTTTCTTGTGCGCTGAGACTTTCCTCTAATGGTTGTTAAATAAACAAGGAAGTCCTTCATAAATTTTGGCAGCTTGGTCTTTTGCATCAAATCCCCCCTATTTGCTCTATTTTACCATGAAAAAACGTTCCCAAATATAAATTTGGGAACTTTATAATGAAAAAAATGCCCTTTTTTAGCATTCAGAACATACGTTCTTATATAAAACGTTAAAAAAAGATGATTCTCTACAGAAAGAAAATCATCTTTAAAAAATGTTTTTTTGAAAGTTCCCTGTTTCATGCATAAAGCGTTAGAAAAATGAATATTTAAATCTAGTATACTTAATTGCAATGAGACGATTTTAAAAAAGTCGATATGGGGTATTATACATGTCGATTCGTCTCACAGTGCGCATGGAATTATTTGGTTTTTTTGTTTGAGTAGGGCATTTCTTCTACTTAACGAATATGCTGTATGTTCCATCTACATGCTTTGACATTGTCCAATTCGTTGATAGCATTTGTTGAAGCTTAGCGATGGTTTCTTCATGACAATTTAAATACTGAATGCCTGTTTCTATCAATTGATAGTCCTTCCCTTCTTCTAATTGAAAACGAAGATGGAGTAAACGTTGAATACCTGGCAATGTTACATATTTAATACGATAGTTACCATGTAAGGCATCTAAGAACAAATGTTCCCCATCTTGAAAAAGTGCTATTGTTTCTAAAAATTCGTAGTTTGGTACCTTTTCTTTCCAAACCGACACATCCCCTGTGTGCAATGTTTGTACAATTTCCTCATCTGTAAAATCTAATTTTGAAAGCTTATCTAGCTCATATGCTTGCATTAAGTTAATGATTGTCATTTTACCTGCTCCTTTTATGTATTCGCTATTAGTTTAACATTTTTTCTTTATTACTTAAATTCGGAGGCGATCCATATGATGAATTTATATGAATCTGGTGTGTTTTTTGATGAAATGTTAGATGGCAATCAGCCGAAGCCCCATTATCGGTCTTTTTATCAAAAGCTGAATGCTTTTTCGAAGGCGCAGTTAGACGAAAAATACCAGCAAGCCCAATCCAGTTTTTTAAGACAAGGAATTACCTTTACTGTTTATGGAGCTCAAGGTGGAACGGAGCGTACAATGCCCTTTGATTTTGTCCCCATTATCATTCCCTACAAACAATGGGAAATAATTGAAGCAGGTGTTAAGCAACGTGTGCAGGCCTTAAATTGCTTTTTACACGACATCTATCATCAACAGACCATTATTAATGATGGATTAATTCCAAGGCAGCTCATAGAGAATAATCCTTATTATTATGACCAAATGCTTGGAGTAAAGGTCCCAATCAATAATCATATTTTTTTAGCTGGAATCGATTTAATTCGAGATGAGCATGGCACTTATTTTGTGCTGGAAGATAATTTACGTAATCCATCAGGTATATCGTATGTTTTTCAAAATCGATATGTGATGAAGGAAGTGTATCCTGAATTTTTCTCAAAGCATGCTATTCAGTCTCTTGATAAACAAATGGCCTATATGAAAAAGGCACTTCTCGCTCATCAACCACGTTGCTTGCCGCCTGATGCTGAGCCTAGGGCAGTCTTATTGACAGCTGGGATGTACAATTCAGCTTATTACGATCATGTTTTTTTAGCGCAGCAACTCAATATTCAGCTTGTAGAGGGTCGTGATTTAGTTGTTCAAAATGATAAAGTGTATAAAAAAACGATCTATGGTCTAGAGAAGATTGATATAATTTATCGTCGAATTGATGATGATTTTTTAGATCCCAGTGTTTTTCGAGAGGACTCATTACTTGGTGTTCCACATCTAATGGCTGCTTATAAAGCGGGGAATATTGCTATTTTAAATGCTGTTGGGAATGGTGTTGCTGATGATAAGGCCATGTATGCCTATGTACCTGATATGATTCGCTACTATTTAAAAGAAGAGCCTATTTTACAAAATGTCACGACCTATCACTTAAGTGATGACAGTCAGCGGACTTGGGTTCTGGAGCATATGAATGAGCTAGTGATTAAAAATGTGAGCGCTTCTGGTGGCTATGACATGCTTATTGGTCCTCATGCAAGTGAGGAAGAAATTGCTAGATTTAAACAAAAAATTAATGAAAAACCATCTCAATATATTGCACAGCCAACCATTAAATTATCCAGGGCTCCAGCCTTTCAGGATAGTAGGTTCTATCCTTGCCATGTAGACTTACGTGTATATGTGATGAAGGGTGAGGATATGAATGTGCTACCTGGCGGTTTATCTCGTGTAGCTCTTAAGGAAGGCTCGCTAGTGGTGAATTCGTCTCAGGGCGGTGGAGCAAAAGATACATGGATATTAAAGGAGGAATGGCAGCATGCTAAGCCGAGTAGCCGACGCACTATACTGGATGGCAAGATATAGTGAACGAACGCAAACAAACGCACATATATTACAGGGACAGCTGTTGAATATGTTGGAGCAATCTGGAAAAGAGCATGAATATATTGATCATTGGGAAGCTATATTAAATATTTGTGCGTCAAAGGAAGAATATTTGTCCTGCTTTGAAATAATTCGAGTAAATCCTCTTATTGAATATTTACTTTTTTCAGAAAAGAATTGTAACGCACTTTTAGCAACTGTGAGTGCTATTCGAGAAAATGCACGTGTTACTCGTGATAGTATCCCTACTGAACTTTGGGAATTGCAAAATGCATTTTATTTGTCTCTTAAAGAGGAAATAATGGGAAGGCAAAAGCCTATTCCTATTATTGTGCTGAATTCTTTTTTGCAAAATGTTCGTAGGACTTCTTTAACGGTTACAGGATTGATTGAGGGCTCCATGGATCGTGATTTACCTTTTTACTTTATGCAAGTTGGGAAATGGATGGAACGGGCAGAAAAAACGATTCGAATGATATTAATCGTAATGGAGCAACATAAACACGTTACAATACCAATTCATGAAGTGGATGGTACCTTTCTACTTGAATTATCAGAGGCAACAGAATCGTATTTACGCAAGCATCGTCAAACAAATTTGCTCTGTGTTATTCAATATTTATTACAGGATATACATTTCCCGCGATCTTTCATGTTTTGCCTACAAAAATTAGAGGAAGCGTTTATCCATATAGAAAAGGATTCTCTTTCAGGAAGATTTTTAGAGCTTCATCCTCCTTTGAAAAGTTCAGTCTTGTCCATGACGAATATGGATTTATGGAATTTTAGTATGGAGGATATTATTTTATTAATGGAGGAAAGATTGCGCCAATGTATTGAATTTAGTCATACATTCGCGACAGTTTATTATTTATATGAACCCAGCATACAACCTTGAAGGGAATCAAATACAGCTCCCTTTCAACAAGCAAGTCAGTAAACAAAAGGAAGCGGACACAATGAAATTTGAAATTCAACATACTAATAAGTTTCAATATGAGTCTGAAGTTGACCAAAGCTTAAATACAATCCGCTTAAAGCCGAGAAGCGATGAGCGTCAGCGCTTATTATCTTATCGAATTGCAATTGCCCCCTCATCCCTAACACGTGAGCATACGGATATTTGGGGTAATACTGTTGGTACTTTCTATATTCCTGAGCAGCATCAGGAATTAGAAATTCAAACTACTTCTATCGTTAGTATTCAGCGTGCGCCATTTATTCATCGCATTCAATATTCACCAGAAATGCAAACGATATTTCATTCTCAGCTATTTTATGAACATTATCTTCCTTATTTAAAATTCACCCATTTTACGTATATGACAGAAAATCAATTAGAGGAAGTGTATCATGCCATTGGTCACGCTGAAAACCCTGTCCTTTTTTCACTTAATTTAATGCAATATTTATATTCAACATTTGAGTATGACCCTGGTGCAACAGATGTGACAACAACCGCAAATGAAGCCTTTGTACTTAAACGTGGTGTATGTCAGGATTTCACCCATGTCATGCTTGCAGTATTGCGGGCTAAAGGGATTCCAGCTCGTTATGTAAGCGGCTATCTATACGTTGATGAACACTCAGCTTTAGTCGGTGATATTGCTACACATGCCTGGGTGGAAGTAATGATCCCAGGCATCGGATGGATTGGCCTTGATCCAACGAATAATGTAGAAGTGCTGGAAAATCACATTATTTTATGTATTGGTAGAGATTATTCAGATATTAGTCCTGTAGAAGGTGTTTATACGGGAGGAAAGCATGACTTAACTGTTAAAGTAAATGTCAGAGCATTAAATCATCTATGAGAAACCGTGCAGTAAAAATACTGCGCGGTTTATTCAAAACGGCCCTGTCTTTCTGTTAACACCCATTTTCGTACATAGCCCATTGTTTGCTGAATATGTTCAATTGTTTTTTCACTCTGAAACGCTTTCTGCATGACTGTATAGCGTAAATCTGTTGCTCTGACATTCATGCCAATATCCTTTGAAATAACCTGAAAAATTCGTTCAACGGTCTTTGTTGATATAGATTTTGATTGGCTAGCCTCACTGACCCACATCCACTCCCCTGCCTCTTGCTGATGCAGCTCTTCGGTTGCTACTTTATAATGCTTCAGCATGTCCACTAAAATTGGAGAAAGTTTAATTTCTCTACGACCATTATGATTAGCAATATAGATGAACGTTGAATCAGTGTGCAGATGCGTCCATTTCATACGCACAATCTCAGCTGGCTTACAACCTGTTTCCAGCAGCATTTGCACAATGCAACCATTACGTCTTGCCAGCCAAGTATGCTCTTGAGTCTTCGCATATTGAAAATAGGTTGGCCAGACATTTGCAATGTTCATCAATTGCTTCGTTGTCAGTAATTTTAATGCCTCTTTTTGTCTCTTCTTTGGCTGTAAAATAACCTCATAATCAAACGGCTCCACCCACTCTCGTAAAAAAACAAAATCAACAAAGCCTCGTAATGTAGCAATTTTATGATTAAACGTGTTGATATTTACATACGTTTCCCTTAAGTAATTACTATATATAAATAACAATTCTTTTAACTGGTGATCCACATTCAAGTAGTTTTTCTCATGGGCAAATGCTAAAAATTGTTTCCCATCTAAATTATACTGTTTTTTTGTGGCAGTACTTTTCTTTAAAGAATTTAAGAGTAATAAATAGCTGTTCCATGCCTCCTCTAATGTGACCAAGTTAACTCCCTCCTTATTAGCTGTGCGTGGTTAGTTTTATTTTACTATATTATGGGTGCGTAGGTTATATTTATTTTTATAAATGATAATGTCGGATAATCTGTAATAAACATACAAAATACCGCTTCTCGAACTAAAATGCCTTTTTTTACATAGAAAACAAACGTTCTATAGTTGCAGCCTCTATCTTTTACTTTCTTACAATAGCAACTCCTCTTTTTCCTGTTGTAGTACAATTTCTTTAAAATGCCATTATTCTTGTAACACAAAGCAAATTTACATGAAAATTCGTATAATTTAGTGTTTATCACTGTTTGTGTTATATAATAAACGTATGAACTTATCATGTAGGGGGCGTTTCGAGGATGCAAGTGAAAACAACTCGATTAGAGGCAGAAGATGCAAAAATAATTTATCAAGAAACAGCAGGACTAGCGATTATTACAATTCATCGGCCACAGGCGAAGAATGCACTAACTGCAAATATGTGGGATCAATTGGCTAAGATTGCTTTACAAGTTTTAGACAATCCTAAAAACAAAGTATTAATTTTACGCGGGTCCGGTGAAAATTTTACGGCTGGCTCCGATATTAAAGAATTTAATGCTATTTCTCTCGAAAAAGCCGAGGAAGCCTTTGTACATATGGAAAAAACCATCTCTACGATTGAACGTTTACCGATTCCAACAATTGGCGTTATTAATGGACCAGCAATGGGGGCAGGCTTAGAACTGGCATTAGCCTGCGATATTCGCATCGGCTCAGAAAAAGCAAAACTTGGAATCCCTGTTGGCAAGTTAGGAATTACTTTAAATAACAAATTTGCACAGCGTTTAGTTCAACTTGTTGGGCCTTCTACAACGAAGGATCTAGTCTTTACAGGCCGTATGTTTAAAGCAGAGGAAGCGTTTAAGCTCGGTATGCTTAATTATTTAGTTGCTGCAAAAGATATTAATAAATACATGATTCGAATGGGTAAGCTTGTGGCAGGAATGTCACCCGAATCGTTATTAGCGGTTAAACAATCTGTTCAAGAATGCGTAGACAGTGTACCAGCATTGTGGAAAGGCTCTACACCATTTGTTGGAAACGATTTTTCAGAGGGCTGCCGTGCATTCGTTGAAAAACGTCAGCCTCACTTTACACGTCAATCGAAATAAAAAACAGGTACTCTATACGCGTAAAGGCGAGTAGAGTGCCTGTTTTTTATGTTCTTCTCTTTATTATGGCTAATTTTATGTGAAGATGAATGGCATCTAGCTCATAACCAAAATGCTGATAAAAATCGACCTGCACATTCTTTTGTAGTGCATATAATTGATCTGGTAATGAATAATCAATTGGTACCTTAAGCTGTAATGTGATTGTGGTAAACGCTTGCTCCCCTAATGTTAATTGCACTTGCTCAACCTTGTGAACAATGTCATGCTGTGAACAACAATACGTCAAAAGCTGCACGTAGACATGCTTACCAATTTCTATATATTCCTGTTGGAAATCAGGACGAACAATCGTTGTCTCCCCTATTTTTTCACGCTTTGACGAAAAAATTTCCATTCCTCTTTGAACTAAGCGCTTAAAAAAGTTTTGCTCTACTTGGCGATATGGTATAGGCATTACATGTTTGCCTTGGGTTTGACGGATAAAACGTGCTTTGGCAATTTCTTTTTGAGATCGCACATCTTCCACATAGTAATATGTTTTGATTGACCCAAGCTCTAACTGACGGGCAATTGTATTTGTCATTTTATCAGACGTACCTATTAATAAAATAGTCTGTACCTTATATGTATCAAGTGCTTTTTTTACTTCCTCACGATGAGCATCATCTGTAAAAATAGCACGACGAACGGCTGTTATTGTGTTTTTTTCAAATTTTGCGGAGAGCCCTGCAACTTTCATACCGTTTACAATCAGTAGACCATCATCAATAATAGCCTCTACCCCTATTTTATGCGCGAAGACAAGTGCACTGGTACTTTTCCCTGTCCCGCTTGGTCCACTTAAAGAATACACTTCCATATTGTTCATCTCCCTTTCTTGTTATGATAGCAGAAATGTTTCCAATTTTCCGTCATTATTTATATTTCCAACATTCGCTAAAAGATTTCCGCTAGCCTAAGCGAACATCTTCTCCTTTTCAGAAATATATTCTTTTTTCAGAATAACTTTCCCTTTCTGTGCTTTAGTATGATAAAATGTGAACTACTATTCTGTTATACAACTATAAGGAGTGTACTAGTTTGAAAATTGTACCGTCAAAAAAAATGTCATTATTCACACCAGCAATTTTTGGAGATTTAAAAAACCATGCCAAGCTTCAGCAAGAAAAAGGCATGAAGATGATTGACTTAAGCTTAGGAAGCCCTGACCTTCCCCCACATGCTAAAATTCGTGAGTATTTATCCTATAGAGCGGGATTAGCAGAGTCCTATGGTTATACATTAACAGGTACGCAACGCTTTTACGATGCAGTAAGCCGCTATTATAAACGTCGTAGCAATATAGAGTTAGATCCCGCTTCTGAAATTATTCAAACAATCGGCTCTCAAGAAGGATTAGTGCATTTACCAATCGCCTTTTGTGACCCAGGTGACATTGTGTTATCTACGAATCCTGCTTACGTTGCTTATGATGCAGGAATTCATCTTGCAGGCGCAACACCTTATTATATGCCTCAAACAGCTGACAACGACTATTTACCAGATTTAGATGCGGTTCCTGAAGAAATTGCCCAAAAAGCAAAGCTATTGATTTTAAATTTACCAGGTAATCCAGTCCCTGCAATGCCATCATTAGCCTATTTCGAAAAAGTCATTGCCTTTGCTAAAAAATATAATATTATCGTCCTACATGATGCGGCCTATTCCGAGTTCTACTTTACAGGCGATGGTCCGATTAGCTTCCTTGCCGCTCCTGGTGCCAAAGAGGTTGGAATGGAAATTAACTCATTATCAAAAAGCTTTAGCCTTGCGGGTACACGTATCGCGTATATTGCAGGAAACGCTGAGATGATTGCCATTTTAAAGCAATTAAAATCAAATTTAGATTTTGGCATATTCGAGCCTATTCAAGATGCAGCCGTTGTTGCGCTTGATAATGCAGAGGAAATTACAGCAAGTTTACGAGCAACATTTTCAGAGCGTCATAAAACATTAATGAATGGTCTACGTGCAATCGGATGGGATGCAGCTCCTTCAAATGGAGGGATGTTTGTATGGGCGAAATATCCATACAATATTGATTGTACAGAATTAGCCTTTAAGCTGATTGAGCAAGTTGGGGTTGTAACAGTTCCAGGTACAGTATTTGGCTCAGCTGGACAAGGCTATTTACGCTTAGCATTAGTACAGCCAAAAGAAGTACTACAGGAAGCTGTCGATCAATTAGCACAAGTACAATTAGCAACACAATCTTAAGGGATCGTCCTGCTATATGGCACTTTGCCACAATACATTCCCACATAAAAAACAGTTACTGCTTTTTTGCAGTAACTGTTTTTTCTCATACTTCATATTGCTGATGTTCCTCGTCCTCATAACGATTATAGCGCTGTTTAAATAGCTTAAATAAATGGGTTACAAGCACTTTAAAGATGGCATAGCCTGGAATCCCTAAAATAACACCTGGTACGCCAAATAAAGAACCAGCCGTTAATAATACAAAAATAATGGTGATTGGATGGATACTTAGCGATTTCCCCATAATTTGTGGAGAAATAAATTTTCCTTCAATAAGCTGTACCACTGTCCAAACAATTGCGAGCTTAATCAGCATAAATGGTGATGTTACTAGGGCGATAATTACAGCAGGTGTAATCGCAATAACAGGCCCTAAATAGGGAACCACACTTGTAATCATTGCAAGGAACCCAAGTAATAAAGCGTATTTCATGCCAATAATTAAAAAACCGATTGTTACCATGGCACCAATACACATCGACACTAAAATTTGACCCTGTATGTAGGAGCTAATTTGCTTGTCCATATCGTGAAAAATTTCATGCACCTCTTTACGCATACGAGGTGGACAGATGTTTAACATAAACTTTGGTAACTTTTCACCATCTTTAAGTAAATAAAACAAAATAAATGGTACTGTTACTAATGACAGGATTATGCCTGTTAAAGTTGAAAGGAAGCCTGTAATACCAGATGCCACACCCTGTGCTAAGTTCGTCGCTGTATCTTTCACCGTTTCAAATAAATCCGTTGTGACATTCTTAACAACTTCGTCATAGTTAAAGTCTATTTTATCTAAATACTCATTGAAGCGAGAATGTGTTAAGTACTCAACAATATTTTGCGTCAGTGCCATAAAATATCCAGGAAACTCCTGCAATAAATTTGTAAACTGATCTCGCAGAAACGGATAAACTAGTACTACTAGTAATGTAATGAAACCGATGACAGCAATGTATAAAATCAAAATACCCCATATTCTTGGAATACGCCAATTTTCTAGAATCCCTAATAATGGGCGCAATAGATAATAGGCGATAATGGCAAGTACCCCTGGTAAAATCACTACCTCAAATAATACTTTCAGTGGGGTAAATATAAAGGAAACCTTTTGGAACATGAAAATAACACATGCCAACAATAATAAAGTAATGAGTGTAAAAAATAAGTTTTTCCCACCTAAAAAGCGGATGAACTTCGTTGAAAACAAATTAGACCGCTCTTTTGGTCTTTCTTTTTCCATATACCCACCCCAATCCAAATGCTTTACCTTTATATTACAGGATAATGTTGACTTATGCGAACCATCACTCCAGCTGCATACCCAAAAATTCACTTAAAAAGGCTTTATTTTTTTCAACATCAATAACGATTGAATCCCCTGCATGACTAAAGTTCTGGAATTGATAGCTTCCCTCAATTGGGATGGTGGCCTTTTCAATTTTGACCTTCCCTTTTGACACCATTTTGAGTACCTGCAGAATTTCCCCAGAGGAGGAATAGTCTGTTGTTACATACCCTTGTGCTGCCCCAACAAACTTTGGTAAGTTCAAAATATTTTGAGGTGCTAGCACTTCATTCTTTATGGCTTCAATAACCTTTTGCTGACGCGCCACACGACCAAAATCTCCCTCTGCATCGTGTCGGAAACGAGCATAACCAAGTAATTCTTTCCCGTTTAGGTTATGCACACCCTGCTTTAAGGAAACGCCTATCTTTTCAGACATATCTTTTTCAACATTTATTTCAACCCCATTTGGCGCTAAAATATCTACTAGTGATTCAAAATTTTTAAAATCTATAATGGCATAATGATGAATAGGAAGACTAAACATATTACTGATTGTTTCCTTTAATAATTGCACACCACCTAAATAATAAGCTGTATTGAGCTTATACGATTGGTAGCCAGGAATATCTGCATATATATCCCGCATTAATGATACAAGCTTGATATCATTTGTTTTCTTATCCCATGATAAAACCATCATGGTATCCGTACGTGATTTTTCTTCTCCACGACTATCTATACCTAATAATAAATAATTTTCTATATCCCCTTTAACCGTATCACCGCTAAAATCTTCTTGCGCTACTTTTGTGTCATTTGCCAGCTCAAGCCCGTTTCGATATTGCATCACTGAATAACCAACCAGAACAATGACACAAAGCAATAGCAATGATAATAATGCTCTACCTTTACGCAATCGACGTTTTTTGGGACGTTGTGAGCGTCTTGAATACTCTTGCTCTTCCATACTTCATAACTCCTCTATTGTAATATAGTTAATGTAACGATTCACCATAAGGAAAGTTTCATCAAAATATTATGCATGCTACAATTATCCATCTAATCGTTATTTTACACCTAAAGTGTCAGTCGAGAGCAAAATAATGCTATAATATTTTCACGTTAGAAAGGATGATAAACTATGATAGAAAAAGCTGCATTTGCGGGTGGTTGTTTTTGGTGTATGGTCAAGCCATTTATAGAATGGGATGGCATACATAAAGTTACTTCAGGTTATATGGGTGGCCATTTAGAAAATCCAACTTATGAGGATGTTAAAAAAGGCAATTCTGGTCATTTAGAAGTTGTAGAAATTGAATTTGACCCTGGCATCTTTAGCTATGAGCAGCTTCTAGATATCTACTGGATGCAAATTGATCCAACAGATGCTTACGGTCAATTTCATGACCGCGGTGAATCCTATACAACGGCAATTTTTACCTATTCAGAAGAACAAAAACGCATTGCCGAAGCATCCAAAGAGAAATTAGCAAAAAGTGGACGCTTTGATAAGCCTATTGTAACCACAATTCGTGATACTCAACACTTTTATCCTGCAGAAGATTATCATCAGGATTATTATAAAAAAGAGCCTGAGCATTATCAGAAAGACCGAGCGATTTCGGGTAGAGATCAGTTTATTACAGAGCATTGGAAAAAGTAAATATAGTCTAGTTTCGGACAAAAATTAAAGTTAGAAAAGCGCGAGAAATCAACGTTTCTAAATTGATTTCTCGCGCTTTTAGGTTTTGACCAGCTTTGTCCTAGCCTCTCCATATAATTAACGATCAGAAGCTGTTTTCAAAAATGATTGGAGTGCCTCGAAGAATCGTTTGCCATATTTTTCGAACTTTACTTCACCAATCCCACTAACATGTCGTAAGCCTTCAAGCTCCATTGGTTTTTGCTCACATAATTCACGTAATGTTTTATCAGAGAACACCACAAATGGTGGTACCTGTTCTTCATCTGCAATCTCTTTTCGCAATACTCTTAAATGCTCGAATAGTGGATCATTGTCTGCCAGTTTACGTACAATGACAGCTTCTTTTCGCATCACCTTGCGATTACCCAGTAAAACCGCTTTGCCTTCCTCTGATACATAGATGGTTGGATACGTACCGTGCTTTACAGCTAGTAATCCTTCCGCAATTAAAAATTCAATAAAACTGGAGACATCTTTTGAAGAGTATTGCCCTTTTAAAATGCCATAAGTAGATAAACGTGCAAAGCCAAATTCCGTCATCTTTTGATTTTTAGAACCAATTAGCACTTGGGCCACCATTGTCTTACCAAATTTTTGTCCCATCCGTACGACGCAGGCAAGCACTTTTTGCGCATCTACCGTTACATCCTTGACCTCTCGCCCATCATTACAATTACCACAACGACCACAAGGTTCTCCTGCCTTCTCACCAAAATACAGGAGAATTGCATTTTGTAAGCATCCCTCTGTATGACAATAATCCACCATCGTTTGTAGCTTTACTAGTTCTTGGGTAATTCGAGATTCATCCTGTGTTTGTTCAATTAAGAAACGCTGTGTTTGGACATCCCCTGATGCATATAGTAAAATGCAGGCACTTGGTAAACCATCGCGTCCTGCTCGCCCTGCTTCCTGGTAATAGCTCTCCATATTGCGGGGCATTTGATAGTGAATAACGAAACGTACATTGCTCTTATCTATACCCATGCCAAATGCATTGGTCGCCACCATAATACGCGCCTCATCTTTTAAAAAGCGCTCTTGCTCTGACATACGCAGCTCTTCTGCCAGCCCTGCATGGTACTTGGCGACAGATTCGCCAGAACGACTTAAGACGTCATATATTGCATCCACAGCCTTACGAGTTGCAGCATAAATAATGCCCGCTTCCTGCTTGTTCTTAGTGAGGTAATTTTTAATATAACGTTCTTTATTTTCACCAATTAATACTGACAAAGCTAGGTTATCGCGCGCAAAGCCTGTAATGACCGCTGATTGCTCGTCAATCTCTAATAACTGTCTTATATCCTCACATACCGCTGGCGTTGCTGTTGCTGTAAGTGCTAAGACTGTTGGCTTTTGTGGCCACAATGTAAATAATTTTTGAATAGCTCGATAGCTTGGTCTAAAATCATGCCCCCATTGAGAAATACAATGGGCCTCATCTACAGCTAGCAGAGGTACTGACAAATAGGATAGTGCCTGTAAAAACGCAGCACTTTCCAATCTCTCTGGTGCTATATAAAGCAGCTTTAAATAACCCGCACTTGCAAGCTGCATTGTTTCATCCACTTCCTGTACGGATAAGGTACTGTTAATATAAGCTGCTGGGATATTTGCTGCACGTAATGCCTCCACCTGATCTTGCATAAGAGAAATAAGAGGGGAAATTACGACAGTTAAGCCCTCCAGCATAAGAGCCGGAATTTGATAGCAAATTGATTTTCCGCCACCAGTTGGCATCACACAAAGACTTGATTGTCCTTGTAATGTCTGCTGAATAATTTGTGCCTGTCCATTACGGAATGAATCATAGCCAAAATGATGTTGTAGCATTTGTCTTGCTTGCTCCATCCAACTTTTCACTCCTCAGTAGTTAGACGAATAAGCTTATACTCGCCTTGTTCATTTTTTTTAATTTCATAAAGCATCTTCGAGTTAGCAAGTGCCTCCTGCCCCGCAGAATTCGTTAGTAAATATTCTGTTATTGCACGCACAACCATATGCTGCTCTACCACTTCAATGTTTTTTATAGTAGTCTTGGAAAAATTAATTTTTGCCTGCTTAGAGGCATAGTAAGAGACCATATTTTTCAAAGTTTCCTGTAAATCATCTGCTCCAACTATAGATTCCATTACACTAGCGTCCTGAATATCAACAGCAGCTTTTAAATGCTTATGGAATACATCTAAAAATTGCTTAATTTCATCTTCATTATATGCAAAAATATTTTTCCCGTACTTTTCTATAGCCTGCTTTACAGTTGCTTGATCCCCCTGCTCTATATAGGGGTACAAATTTTTGGATTGAGAAAGTCGATCACTAACTCTCATTCCCTCTTCAATCCATTCATCAACTAGCTGAGCTATGTCTTTAAATGGCAATATGTATGGCTGTGAAACATCGTTTTGCTGACGATTAAAGTAGATACCTACAAACTCACCATTCTCTGCCTCCAGTACAGGGCTTCCTAATGGTAATGATTGGTCTACATCTATATAATAAGCAGCAACTTTATCACTGTACTTATGAATGGTGTGTGGCAAACCATCGACATAAACCGAAAGCTGATTTAAATCTCCCTTATATATCGTCGGTACCTTTACTGATGTTTTATAGGATACTTGTAAGATGGCGATATTATGTGCTGTAGACATATAATGTACAGTCGCTTCCACAAGCTTATTATTCGCAAATTCAATGAGTGCAACCGGCTTAGAGGCTACGAGTGCACCATTTGTGACTATATAAAGCTTATCCTTATCCTGACTGACAATAAGCCCTGCACCAATACCGTTTTCACCAACAACTTTTACCTCTGGCACAATTTTCTCTTCCTGTTTTATTACTACTTTTTCTGATTTTGTCTCTGATTTTTTTGTCTGAAACAGTTCTGCCACTGTTTGATTACCACAGCCTGTTAATAGCATAGCTGTTGCTCCCAAAATGAGCATCTTTTTCTGCATAGCTTCACCAATACTTTCTTTCAGCTTCTTTCTTTTCTATCATAAACAAGGTTTATATACGTTTCAAGTTTACATAATATTATTATAAATTGAGTTATATTATAAAAATATTATTTGCTTCTTTTAATCAATTCATTTTACCTATAAAAATTATTTCTTTTATATCTTTGTTATGAAATTTGACTTATAATTTGTGGCAAAAATAATTTTTAAAAAAAGACATGCTTGAGTAATTAACATGCCATTAGAGAGAATTTTTCTTTAAACTATAAGTTGTTGCCATAATACCAAGCATTATGGTCATGAAAATAGTAAAAGTCACTGTGTGATTTCCAGTGATATCATAGCAATAGCCTATTACAATTGGAATGATAGCGCTTATTATAAATCCGCCAGACAACACCATAGACGACCAACTATTCGCCTCCTCAGTCGTTCTTGCCTCGTCCAATGGCAATAATAACCCGATTGGAAATAAACCACTTAAGACGATTCCAATGATAAACACTGCAAATAATAGCAACGTACCTGAGCCCACCCATAATAATGCAAATCCAAAGATGCCTAAAATGCCTAAAGCAAAAAGCCAAGCTATCCGGCTCGTCCATTTTTCCATCAGTATCGGAACAACAATATTACCAATCATTTGTATGAAAGACATACATGTTAAAATCGTGCTTGCTGCACCAAGTGAATAGCCCTTATCCTGCAATATTGGTACTAACCAGGACATCATTGAAAAAAATAGTGATGTTTGTAAGCCAAAATAAATTAACATTGTCCAAGCCTGGATGCTTTTCCACGGATTTCGTGTCAACTGTTCAGACTTTTCATCTTTTCTTGATAGCTCCTGCCCCTCTTTTTGGATCAACAGATACCACATCATCAGGGTGCTGAGCGCTAGGATTGACCAACTGCCTAGAGCTATCGTCCAACTCCCATAAAAATGGCTATAAAACATTACGGTTAGTGCTGCGCTCAGTGTTGCGCCTGTTCCTATTCCAAATGAATAAATTCCGACAACTGTAGTGAAACGATTCGGAAATTTCTTCTTGATGTAGGCATTTAGCATTGGACCAATAAGCGCAATCGCAAATCCTGCAAGAAAGCTTGTGATCACAAGTAAACCATAACTTTCTTTTAAAAAACGCAATCCATTTGCTAGAGCAAGAAGGAGAATTAAGAGCGTAATAGCTGTTTTTGTGCCAAATTTTTTTTGTAATGGTACAGCAAAGGGTGCAAAGAGTCCCATACAAAATACTGGTATTGATGTTAAAAAGCTCATTTTTGTATTAGATATATGTAATGACTCCAATAGAATATTATAGAGTGGTCCAATTGCGGTTACTGCTGGACGCATATTGAGGGCAATGAAAAAAATACATACAACTATAAGCACCGATGAAAGCGTCCATTGCTTTTTTATCATATTTATTAAACCTTCTCTCTAGTCTGTAAAATCTACCATTATTGTCAGACCTCTGATTTCTTTCTATTCCCTTTTATCATTTTTTCCAGTACTGGTCAATTTAAATACACATCTACCACAGTGTAGTAGATGTGTGCTTCGTTTACATATTCTTTGGTGCTGCAATACCCAATAATGCTAATGATTCTTTTAAAATGATACTGACACATTGACAGAAAGCTAATCGTGAGCCTCTAATACCATCTTCAACTAATATTTTATTTTGAGCATAGTATTTATTAAATAAACGAGCTAAGTGTAAGGCATATCTAGCAATTTGTGACGGATCTGCCTGCTCAAAAGCATTGGTAATTACTTTCGGAAACTGTTCTAGTAGTAAAATAACTGGCCATGCTTGCTCACCTAATTTTTCAAAAGATACTTCATTGCCAGGTTCATTTACTTTTTCCAAGAGGGATGATATACGTGCATAAGTGTATTGAATATATGGACCTGTTTCCCCTTCGAAATTCATCATTTGCTCAAGAGAAAACTCTATATCATGTAGACGATCATTTTTTAAATCATTAAATATAACCGCTCCTACACCAACTTGATGGGCAACAATATCTTTCTGCTCGAGCTTTGGATTTTTTTCCTCAATATTGCATTTTGCTGTAGTAATTGCTTCTTTCAGTACCTCACCTAATAAAACAATTTTACCTTTACGAGTTGACATTTTTTTACCTTCCTTTAGAATCATCCCAAAAGGCACATGCTGTAAATCTTTTGCCCATCCATACCCCATTTTCTCTATAACCCTAAATAGCTGATTAAAATGTAGGGACTGTTCATTGCCAACCACATAAAATATTTTTTTAGGGTCATAGTGCTGTTTACGATAGAAAGCAGCTGCCAAATCACGAGTTGCGTATAGTGTCGCACCGTCTGTTTTAGTAATTAAACAAGGCGGCATCTGTTCAACTTCCACAACAAATGCCCCATCAGATTTTATAAGTAGTTCTTTTTCTTCTAATTCCTTGACAACTGTTGCCATTTTGTCATTGTAGAAGGCTTCCCCATTGTATGAATCAAAGCGAATTCCAAGAAGTTGATAGATGGTATTGAATTCCTTTAAAGATGCATCTCTAAACCATTGCCATAGAGCTAATGCCTCTTCATTACCATCCTCCAATGCTTTAAATGCATTACGTGCCTCTTCATTAAGGGTTTCATCCTGTTCAGCTTCTTCATGAAATTTCACATAAATTTTTAATAATTCTTCAATCGGCGCATTCGCAATCGCCTGTTGATTGCCCCATCGTCTATAGCCAACAATTAACTTACCAAACTGAGTTCCCCAGTCTCCTAAATGATTGATGCGAATTGCTTGATAGCCATTTTTTTCGGCAATATTAGCTAATGCGTTGCCAATTACAGTAGAACGTAAATGCCCCATAGAAAATGGCTTCGCGATGTTAGGAGAAGATAAATCAATGACAATATTCCCTTTTGATTCCTGCTGACTTCCATATAAATGTTGTTCTATTAATATTTTAGTAAGCACCTGTTTTGTAACGATTGACTGATTAAAAAATATATTAACGTATCCTCCTATTGCTTGAACATCCTTTATGATTTCACATGTCAAATTGTTTTTTATCTCATCAGCGATACTGTGAGGTGATTTTCTAAATTCTTTAGCAAGAGTAAAACACGGAAAAGCTATATCCCCTAACTCCAATTTTTTGGGTTTTTCTAATAAATGTTGAATTTCTTTATCTGTGAGCTGATCCTTTAATGCAACAGCAATGCTTTTGGCTATTTGTTCCTTCATGTTCATTTTTCATCTTCCTCCTCTAAAAAAATAAAAAAGCTCCCGTCTCTAATAGATAGAGACGAGAGCATAGTTATCCCGTGGTACCACTCTAGTTGCCATTTTCAAATGACCACTTTCAATTGTTAACGAGGTGACTCCCCGATATTCTCTACTTCTTTTTCGAGAACCTTCTCCAAAGTGCGTTTCATTTATGGCTCCTGCATTAGGCTTACACTACCCCTAATTCGCTTTCCAGTTATCCATAAACTACTCTCTTTTTCATTGAATTTAACTGTAATTTCAGAATATTTTACAGTAACTTCTAATGAAAGTCAACTTTTGGTTTAAGAACATACTAGAATACTTGGCAGGATTACATTAGCCACACATCAAAGAATTTTATAGAAAAAATAAAACCAGTGCTAAGTGATACTCGTCTAATACATGAATAGGAAGGAGATGTAGAGATGGAGGAAGTGATAGCTGTCAGTGAATTATCACGAAATCAGCTGATAGAGGAACTAATGACGGATTATGGTCAAGAGGTTCTACAGCTTGTTTATACATATGTACATGATGTCGCACTTGCTGAGGATTTAACACAAGAAATTTTTATCAAATGCTATAAGGCATTATCCACTTATCAGGGAAATGCTAGTTTGAAGACATGGTTGTGGCGTATTGCAATTAATCATTCAAAAGACTATCTAAAGAGCTGGTACAAGAAAAATGTTGATGTCACCGAAACAAATGTCCTAGCACAAACATTAGAAACGAGTGATTTGCTTGAGCAAGTCGTAAAAAATAGTGAAGCTGAAGCATTATTTGACTTAGTGATGGCACTTCCTGTCAAATATCGTGAGCTTATTTACTTTTATTATTTTGAGGAATACTCGGTACAGGAGATTGCCTACCTTCTATCATTAAATAAAAATACAGTCAAAACGAGACTTCGTAAGGCGCGTTCTTTGTTACAAAAAACATTAGGAGGGAATCCATTTGACGGAATCACGTTTTAAACAAGCTATGAAAAGTCAGTTTCAAAAAGTGCAGTTTACAGAGAAGCATCGAGAAGTTGTACGTAAAGGTGTTCAAGAGGAATTTTTGGATCAGGTGCTGTTACCGATGCTGCAAACGATGCGTTCAGGATATGAGCTTACACAACTTCTTTATACAAAAAACAAAGCAGCAGTTCATTTTAACGAAGGAATGATTTATGCTATGCTACATCGCCTTGAACAGCAGCAACTCATTGTTAGTGAATGGCACAAAGATGAAAAACGATACGTTCTTTCACATAAAGGTATTAAGCTACTGACAAAGTTCAACAAAGAAATGCATGAGCGCCCTTGCATTCAGCAATTATTGAAGGAGGCACGTTATGCAAACGATTAAGCAATATATTCAACATACAAAGAGACTTATTCGTAACAAGGAGGCACATGATGTAGTTGAAAAGGAGCTGACCTATCATTTAGAGAAGTCGAAGCATGCCTGGCTGGAAAAGGGATATAGCGATATTGATGCAGAACAACAAGCTGTGCGTGAAATGGGTAATGCTACAAAGCTTGGTATATCGCTAAATCAGATTCATCAGCCAAAAATCGATTGGCTGCTCATTATTTCATTTCTGATAGCGGCATTTTGTAGCTTCTTACCACTTCTGCCGGCTGAATTCTTGCTAAGGGATTCTATTATCCGCAATATCGTGATTGTTAGTGGTGGCATTGTTACCACTATTGTCTTAATGCGACTCGATTTTCGCAAGCTAGAGCGCTATTCTATATATTTATATGTACTGACATGTGTGTTATTTCTCATTATCTTAAATGGTAATCAAGTGATGAATGGTATCATCTTTTTTAAAATTGGGCCACTTGAGCTTAAAGGTTGGATGACATTGCCTCTCTTTTTAATTGCGTTTGCAGGGCTTTTTGCTAAAGCAAAAAAATCATTTTGGTGGCTGCTTATTCTTTATTCTATCGGTGTGTACTTTTACATCCTTTTGCCAGACATTTCACTATTCTTTACATATACTGCGATTGTTGCCTCATTATTTTATGCAAGCAACTTTTCTCGCAGACAAAAGTTAGCATGTACTGTTGCTTTCAGTTTTCTGTTTATATGCGTAATCGGGTACTTGTTGATTGCACCATTGAAGCCATATCAACTTACACAAATGCAGACTATTTATACACCAGGATTAGAGGATGCTTCTACTGTCATTTATATTTCTAATATGATAAAAAAGCTCACATGGTTTGGCACTAGCAGTCAACCATTTGCTGGCGGGGCCCATACTGATTTTGTATTACTGACGATTTTACAAACGTACGGGATTGTTGCTGGAATATTCATTATATGCCTTTTCGCCTTCATTATTTACCGTATAGTCCGAATACTTTCCTTCATTCAGAACGAATACGGGCGATTATTAATCGTAGGTGGGGCTGCCTATATAACAACGCAAATTATTTATCATATTCTAATGCTGTTCGGACTTGTACCAATTATGTCAATGCCAATCCCATTCATAAGCCATGGTGTATTCCCAATGTTGATAGGCAGTGTTGCTATCGGCTTCACACTAAGTATCTATCGACGAAATTCATATATTTGAGATAAGTAAGTATTCAACAACATCATAGGGAGCTGGTCCATTTATTGGGGCTGCTAAACCTTGATTTAATAATGTTTATAGACTATGGAACATATTTCATGCTATACTAGAGCCATTGTGAAAAAAGGAGGAACTTGCATGATTCAAGTAAGTAATGTAGGTCTTCGCTATGGCGATCGTAAACTATTTGAAGACGTAAATATAAAATTCACACCGGGGAATTGCTACGGTTTAATCGGGGCAAATGGTGCTGGTAAATCGAC
Organism: Lysinibacillus sp. GW821-FHT14F06; assembly: GCF_058803665.1. NCBI lineage: Bacteria > Bacillati > Bacillota > Bacilli > Caryophanales > Bacillaceae > Lysinibacillus > Lysinibacillus sp. GW821-FHT14F06. The sequence continues at coordinate 156,971 of NZ_JBXAPF010000004.1, read as the reverse complement.
ATTTTTAAAAATTCTTTCTGGTGAGATTGAAGCACAGGAAGGTCATGTATCAATGGGTAAGGACGAACGTTTATCAGTCCTTAAACAAAACCATTTTGAATATGACGAGCACACAGTTCTCGATACTGTCATTATGGGTAACAAACGTCTATACGATGTAAAAACTGAAAAAGATGCAATTTATGCAAAGGAAGATTTCAGTGATGAGGATGGCATGCGTGCAGCTGAGCTAGAAGGTGAATTTGCAGAGCTAAACGGTTGGGAGGCTGACTCAGAGGCAGCAACATTATTAAACGGTTTAGGCATCTCAGATGATCTTCACTATATGCTAATGGGCGATCTTGAAGGCTCTGACAAAGTCAAAGTATTACTTGCACAAGCACTATTTGGTCAGCCAGATGTTCTATTACTCGATGAGCCTACCAACCACCTTGACTTAAAAGCTATTCAATGGTTAGAAGAATTCTTAATTAACTTTGAAAATACAGTCATTGTTGTATCCCATGACCGTCATTTCTTAAACAAAGTATGTACACATATTGCGGATTTAGACTTCTCTAAAATCCAATTGTATGTTGGGAACTATGATTTCTGGTATGAATCTTCTCAATTAGCGCAAAAAATGGCGCAAGACCAAAATTCTAAAAAAGAAGAAAAGATTAAAGAATTACAAGCGTTTATCGCACGCTTCTCTGCAAATGCTTCTAAATCGAAGCAAGCGACATCTCGTAAAAAAATGTTGGATAAAATTGAGCTGGATGATATTAAACCGTCAAGCCGTAAATACCCATTCATTAACTTCCAAATCGGCCGTGAAATCGGTAACGATGTCTTAACAGTAGATGGACTTACAGCAAGTCAAGAAGGCGAAAATTTATTTAAAGACATTCGCTTCTCTATGAATAAAGAAGATAAAATTGTTTTACTTGGTAGCCCAATGGCAAAAACAGCACTTCTTGACATCTTAATGGAAGAAAAGGAAGCGGATGCTGGTACATTTAAATGGGGTGTCACAACATCTCAAAGTTACTTCGAAAACGATCATGATAAATATTTTGAAGGCTCTGAGAAATCATTAGTAGAATGGCTACGTCAATATTCACCAGATGATGAAACAGAAAGCTTCCTACGTGGTTTCCTAGGTCGTATGCTATTCTCTGGTGAGGAAGTGAAAAAATCCCCCTCTGTACTATCAGGGGGAGAAAAAGTACGTTGTATGCTATCAAAAATGATGCTTGCAACAGCGAATGTGATTTTACTAGATGAACCAACGAACCATCTTGATCTTGAATCGATTCAGGCACTAAATGAAGGACTTATGCGCTTTAAAGGTGCGATGCTCTTCACATCTCATGACCATCAATTTATCCAAACAATTGCGAACCGTGTCATCGAAATCCGTGAAGACGGCTCGATTTTAGATAAGCAATTAACATATGATGAATTCTTAGAGTGGAAAGATAGCCAAGGCTTAAGTTAATTACTACCAAAAATCCTCTACCATAAGCTTTGGTAGAGGATTTTCTTGTTTATTTAAAATACCATTGAAGAGCATTCTTATAGAGAATTTTATCAGCCGCCTGTTCATCAAAGAGTTGTTGAATGGTTTCAATATCGGCATGTTCAAAAGGTCGCTTTGCTCTGGTAGACGGTAAATCTGTTCCAAACATCAGCGCATCTGGATTTACTTCATAAATCGATTTTAAAGCATTCTTTACATCCAGTTCTACACGACCAAAGCCAGTCGCTTTTACATGTACTCCTTTTTCAACTAGTCTTAATAAATGTGGTAATCCTTCTTCAGATAATCCTAAATGATCAATAGAAATCGCTGGTAACTTTTCAACAGTCGATGCAATCTCTGGTAATTCTTTTGCATCCATATAAAGTTCACTATGCCAGCCCACTAAATCATAAACTCTTCTTGCAAAGATATCTAGCTTCGATAGATCTTCTGAACCTCCTCGTTTAATATTAAACCGTAATGCTCATACCCCGTTGTTATGTAAATGAATAATTTCATCATCAGTCACTGTAAAAGGCAATTGAGTAACGCCGCAAAAAGCTGATCCCATTTGTTTCAATGCTTTCAACAAGTATTCCTGGTCAAAGCCTTGAAACGATCCTGATACAATCGCCCCACCTAAGACGTTGAAATCGGCAGTTTCATTTTGGTAATCGTCAACAATATAGCTTGGTGGTGTGTATCCTTGGTTTTCAATTATCGGAAATTCAAAATCAATAATATGAAAATGTGCATCAAAAATTCTCATCATCCATCTCTCCTTCTACACCTAAATTTAACACACAATGAATATAAGCATAAATATGAATTTTCACTGTAATGCCATAAGAAAAACTTATTGATGAGTTACACAAAAAGATGGTATGAATCCAAGTTCATACCATCCTTTACATATACAATCTATCGTTTCAAACGACTATTCCTCAAACTTTTTAAAAACCAATACGGCATTATGGCCACCAAAGCCAAAGCCATTGGACAAGGCAATATTGACTGGTTGATGTATCGCCTTGTTTGGTACATAATTTAAATCACATTCTGGATCTGGTACTTCATAATTGATTGTTGGCGGTACAGTACTATCCATTATACTTTTTAACGTAATAATAGCTTCTATCCCACCAGCTGCTCCAAAGAGGTGACCTGTCATTGATTTTGTAGAGCTCACCTTTAATTGATAGGCATGTTCACCAAAAACGCTTTTTATAGCTCTTGTTTCAGATTTATCCCCCTCTGGTGTACTAGTGCCATGCGCATTAATGTAATCAACAGCTGTCAAATCAATATCAGCCATTTTTAAGGCTAGATTCATCGCATTTGCTGCTCCTGTAAAATCAGGGGACGTAATATGATAAGCATCTGTTGTTGCGCCATAGCCTACAATTTCACCAAGAATTGTTGCGCCTCTTTTTTTCGCATGTTCATATTCTTCAAGAAACACTATACCTGCTCCTTCTGACATCACAAAACCATCACGTTGGCTATCAAATGGACGACTTGCCTTTGCTGGTTCATCATTCCTTGTTGACATGGCTTTCATACGAGAGAACCCAGCAAAGCTAAGTGGATTAATTGGTGCCTCTGCTCCTCCTGCCAAAATCCCGTCTACATAACCATGTCTAATATTTAAGAAAGCCTCCCCAATTGCTTGATTCCCCGTTGCACAGGCTGAAACCGGTGAAAAGCTTGGACCTTTAAAGCCCGTTTTAATCGCTACAATACCTGCAGCCATATTGCTAATCATCATTGGTACCATAAAGGGGGAAACTTTACGTGGACCATTATCCAACATGTTTTGATGATTTGCTAAAATGGTATCGATGCCCCCAATACCTGAGCCTATATAAACACCTAAACGAGTTTTATCAATACTCTCCATATCTAAATTTGCTTGCTCCAAAGCTTGCTGTGTAGCAGCTAGTGCATATTGAACAAAAATATCATATTTACTAATTTCTTTTTTATCCATATACTGAGCTGCATCAAAATTATTGATATTGCCTGCAATTTGGGTAGGGATGGTAGAAAATTCCTCTGATTGTATTTTCTTAATTCCTGAGTTTCCTTCTGTAATATTTGTCCATAAAGCTGATACTGAATTACCTAATGGTGATACAACACCATATCCCGTTATCACTACTCTTCGAACCATGAATGACTCTCCTTCAACTGTTTTCATAAATTATTGTAAAAGTCCTTTTAATTGGTCAAGCATTTTAGTAAAGAAGCTTTCTCCTAATACGCGCTTATATTGTAGTGCTCCCTTCGTACTTGAGATGAGCATTATTGCCAGCGCCTCCAAATCTTCAGTCGTTTTTAAGGAGCCCTCTTGCTTTGCATCTTTCAGTAAATCCACAAAGCAATCGATTTCCATTTGACTAAGCTGTTGAATTTTTCCCTGCATTTGCAATGGTAAATCATTATAGTCTGCCTGTAATGCAGAAATCGGACAAACACTGTCCTGCTCTAAAAATTTGACCCGTTGTAGAATAAAGGCGAAAGGCTTTTCTTCAACCTCTATAGTGGCTTCTTTAATAATTGTGTACGCCCCCTTAAGTCCATTTTGTATCCTTTCGCAAACAGCAATCCCTAAGTCTCCTTTCTTTTCAAAATGGTAATGAATACTTGCTTTTGTAACACCTAATTCTTTGGCTAGATCATCATAACTAAAAGCTGAAAATCCTTTTTCTTGAATTTTTTTCAAGGCTAATTCGATAATTTGTAATTTACGATTTGTCATGGCTATATACTAACTTACTAGTAGGTAAGTGTCAAATAAAAAAAGCAGCAGATCAGAATATGTCTGACTGCTGCCTTATATTTTATTGCATTTCCTTAGTAGGTCCCATCACACCTGGAACTGGTAGACCTGCTTGACGCAGCAGTACAGTCATTTGTCCACGATGGTGTGTTTGATGATCAATCAGTACGCGTAATAATGCACCTCTAGGCATAGGTTTAGTAAAACCATTCACTTCCTCTAGCAAATCTTCATTGGATAGCTTTGCTACTTCCTCTTGTATACTACTAGCAATCTTTTCATAAGTCGCAGCAATCTCAGCAGCTGAAGACGGAATCGGGTCTTCTTGTCGAATCATTAGCACCTTTAAACCTGCTAAATAACTAAAATAACCTGCTGCACCAACTAAATGCCAGCCTAGCCACCCTAATGTACTGTGGCCTTCTACGATGTTTTGTTCTAGCTTTTCATCTGATACAGCCTTTAATACTTGAAGCGTACCTTGTGATGCTGCTGACCACTCTTGTAAAAAATCATCTACTTGTCGATACATATAAGCGCCCCCATTTTTGATCATTTCCATTCTATCATATTAAATTCTATTCACTCTTACAAGTTTCAAATCAAGTTTACATAATAATATTATTTAAGTTATCTATCGCGATGTAAAAGTAGTTGCACATCAAATTGTAAAATCATGTATAATAGCATTTGACTGACAACAAAAAGAAAGAGGTATTTTATGTTTTCCCCTTTAAAAAAAGGCGATATGATCGGTATATACTCGCCTTCTAAACCAGCTACTATAACTGCAAAAGCTCGCTATGAACGTGGAAAGAAGCGTCTGGAATCACTTGGCTTAATTATTTGTGAGGGTGCTTTAACAGGTAAAAATGATTTTTATCGCTCTGGTACACCCAAAGAACGAGCTCAAGAATTTAATGCCCTACTACATGATCCTCAAATCAAAATGATTTTACCGACAATGGGCGGTACAAATGCTAATAGTATGTTGCCTTATTTAGATTATCAGGCATTCCAGCAAAAACCAAAAATACTTGTTGGTTTATCTGATGTGACCGCTATATTACTTGGCATGTATGCAAAGACGGAAATCCCAGTTTTTTATGGTCCCTCTGTTGCTTCAACTTTTGGTGAGTTCCCACCATTTGTGCAATATACGGAACAATATTTTAAAGATATATTTATGCACTCCCTATCAATTCCCTACAGTATGCCAATGCCACCCATTTGGACAGATGACCGATTAAATTGGTTAGAAAAAACATCTGAAAAAACACAGCATCCCAATTCTTGGATTACAGTGCAGGCTGGTATTGCTGAGGGACGACTAATAGGTGGAAATATCAATACGATGTACGGTTTTATTGGAACCCCCTTTTTTCCACAAGTAAAAGAAGGAGATATTTTATTGCTTGAGGATACATCCAAAACCATTGCAGTTGTCGAGAAAAACTTTACCATGCTTAAATTACATGGCATTTTTGACAAAGTAGCTGCAATAATTTTAGGCAAACATGAACAATATGACGATTTAGGAACTGGGAGAAAGCCATATGATGTCTTGCTAGAGATACTTGATGGTAACGATATTCCTATTATTGCAGAAGTTGATTGCTGCCACACGCACCCCCTTCATGCCATGCCTATTGGTTTACGTATACGTGTTGATACATCCCAAAAACAGATTAGTTTTTTAGAAAGCTGGTATTCATAACATTCGTATGCCTGTTAAACTTCACGTATAATGAAAGAAAAAATAGCTGAAGGAGTTTGCCTATGAGACAACAAGTACTTATACTTATACTTTCACTTGCACTATTACTCATTGGCTGTAGTGACGTAAGCAATACTGAAACGTTGAACAATACATCTGGAGTTGAACAACAAACACCTGAACAAGCTGCACTTGCATCCTATTTTCCGCCAGATGGCTCAACAGCTTACTTTCAGGGAGAAGGTAATGAATTTGCTAGTTTCACACTCGAAACAACCTATATCGATACCCAGCATATTGCTCAAGTAGAAGATAATGGTGGTGTCAGATTTTTAAAGATTTATCGAATTACAGATATGGCCATTGAACTTGTCTATAAGGAAGTGATAGATGGTAATCCCAAACTACCTTCCTCACAAGAAGTAGCCTCATTGCCAGTGATGGAAACCATCTTACAGAAGCCCTTAACAGTCGGTCATCGCTTTAATGGCTGGACAATCCAATCAACGACCGCTTCAATCAAGATTGGCACCACTGACTATCGTGATGTTATTCAGCTAACATGTACAATAGATACGCTAACGACTACAAAATATTTTGCGAAAAACATTGGCCTAATCCGTATAGAAGACACGATGGTGACACATAACGAGGAACCGTTTATTATTACGTCGACCTTGCAGAAAATCAATTAACATTTACTTTACAGGCGTCCTGCTGTGGCGCCTTTTAATTTGGGTAAGGGGGTAGTAAGAATGCATGATATACATAGGTCAACTGAGGAAGAACTAACGGAAGAAGAATTGATTGAGCTTGTCCTTGCTGAACAGCAAAAGGTGTTAGCACAAGAACAAGAAGAACACCAGCAAGGAAAAAAGCCTAAAAAACAAAAACCGATTATCAAATGGATTGTCTGGAGTATGGCACTTGTGTTATTTATTAATACATTTGCTGTGATCTTTCAAATTTACTCCATCCCAGCTATTGAATTTTTGAAGGTATCTACTAGGCTATCCGCGCAGGACGATATAAAAACCTATAAAAAATCAGTGGTGGAGGTATCTACAGGCACTAGTAAAGGTACAGGTTTCTCCATTTCACCAGACGGTCTTATCGTCACCAATGCCCACGTTGTAGAAGACGCTCATACTCTTTCGGTTATTTTTCCTGAGGAGGGCATTATGCAAGCAAAGTTAGTGCAAAGTTACCCTGATGTTGATATAGCATTATTGCAAGTAACTGGTGATGAACTACCTTCCCTTCCACTTGCTGAAGATCCTAGCTATAGTCAAAATGAACATGTCTATTTTATTGGCAATCCATTAGCCTTTACGGGCATTGCTAATGAAGGCACTCTACTTGAATCAACATATCTTGAGGATTGGCAAAAGCCTGTTATGATGATGAAGGCACCTGTCTATCGAGGAAACAGTGGAAGTCCTGTGTTAAATAATGATGGTGAGGTAATCGGAATTGTCTTTGCCACGATGAAAAAAGAGCCATATGGTCGTGTAGGTTTATTTGTACCTGTTCAAGAATTACATCGTATTATCAATAATTAAGACCCTTTGCTCCTGCTTATACTCTATTTTTTGGAGATAAGTCGGGTCTTTAGTTTACATAATATATTTATTATCATATTTTAAAAACCATTAATCTTAAAAAGTATGCAAAAAAAGGCATCCTATTGAAATAGGATGCCTTAAGTTTAACGAAAGTAATTTTAATTATTGAGAATTAAAGTTTAGTTACGTTAGCAGCTTGTGGTCCGCGGTTGCCATCTACAACTTCGAACTCTACTTTTTGACCTTCGTCAAGAGTTTTGAAACCTTCGCCTTGGATAGCTGAGAAGTGTACGAATACGTCGTTTTCACCTTCAACTTCGATGAATCCAAAACCTTTTTCTGAGTTAAACCATTTTACTGTACCTTGTTTCATTTAAGAAAACCTCCAAAAAATAAAAGTGAACAATATGTAATTTCTTCAGCGAATGAAAAAATTCACATATTACAAAGAGTACCGAACTAACGCGATCACTTTTTGTAATATGTGAATTCATGTTTCCGGTGAAGCAATTAAATTGTTAACTTAAGTATAACCATCATTCATAATTTTGTCAAATAAAGAAAATTGTTTTTTTATTTAATTTCTAAATTTTATTTCAATTCTTCTGATTTTAAAGCTATAATACCATGATAAACTTGTGCATCGTCATCACATGCTTCACAATAAAAGCTCTCATCCTCTGACCAAAAAGCCCAATATTTCTCTTCTTTTGTCGCCTCATTGTCGTATGTTAATCGAAAGTACTCTAATTTTTGCGCCAATGCCAATTTAAATTGCTCTTCTGTTGCAAATGTTTCATTCGTTTGAATAAAAGCTTCCCAGCCTTCAAATTTCCACCAAGGCTCATAATCAGCTTTCATGTAAAGTATTGTATACATATTTGCCCATTCCCTGCTGTCATAAGATATTCTCATTTTAGCAAACACACCTGAAATGTCTATTAAAACACCCTGAAATATGCTATTATTACCTTATTATTCATACTTTTTGGGAGGTATTTTTTTTATGTTTTCAAGTATTCGACCGAAGGCAGAACTCGAAGAATTATTAAAGCGTGGTACCAATTTAAATGCAACTGGCCGTTTCCACCAAACGCTAGCATTTAACCACTTTAATTCTCATGATGAGGAAAATTTAAAGGCTCTTTACAATAAATTAAAAGATATCACTCCATCCATGAATGCTATTTTTAACAATTATTTAAGTGAAATCTCCCCTTCCTCTCAGCAAACAATCAGTGAAGGAAATATTAATCGATATTTAACACAATTTTTCTTAGCTACCCGTGATGATGAGTATGTGGATGAAACAGTTAAATTCTTCAATTTATTTCGAAAAAATCAGTACGAGCCTGGTAAATTAATTGTTGTTTTTAATCAATTTGCCTTTTATATTACTACATATATTTTGCATAATTTTGGTATGAAACCGAATAAGGCTTTTGAATACATGAAATCCTTCCAATCTGCTGTCAATGTCGATCAAGAGTTACTCGTTGAAGTCCTAACAGAACGAATTATTGAAAATGTAGTCGCAGAAGTATCTTCTTTGATGGATGTTAACGCTAAAATTATGTACATGAAAGACTTAGTATTCAGTTTAGATAAACAAAATGAAGAAATCCAATCCTCTACTGCTGCAACAGAAGAAATTGCCGCTTCTATTAATGAGGTTGCCCGCATGTCTTCCCATATTTCTGAAAAAACAACGGAATCTGTAGACCATGCTGTAAAAGGGAAAAATGCTATTGAGCACGCATTATCTGAAATCTTCAAAACTGAAGAAACATTTACGACAATCGTTGAGTCTTTTTCAGAATTACAAAAACGAGTAAATGATATTGAGCATGTAGTAACCTTAATTAACCAAATTGCTGATCAAACAAATTTACTTGCTCTAAATGCTTCTATTGAGGCAGCACGCGCAGGTGAACACGGTAAAGGCTTTGCTGTAGTCGCACAGGAAGTTCGAAAGCTTGCTGAGGGCACTGTCTCAGCACTAAGTGAGGTTTCCACGAACGTCCATCATTTAAAAAGCTATTCGAATGATGTATCTAACTCCATTACAGAAACAACAGAAATCATTAAAGATGCAACCGTTGAGGCGAAAGAATCGTTGCCATTATTGAACGCTATTGTAAGCGCCATTGAAGGGATTAATCTGGATGTCACAAATACGGCTGCTATCTCACAGGAACAGGCAGCTGCAATTGACGAAGTATCTGCAAGAATGATTGAAATATCCAATTTACAGGATGATATTCGAGACTATAGTCATAATACATCTAGTGATATACACTTATTAGGAAAAGAAATTAACCGTTTCCGTAATGATATCGTTGCGAAAAATAATGTTCAGCTATCGTCTATAGCACTATTACAATTATCAAAGGCAGATCATATTTTATGGAAATGGCGAATTTATAATATGTTCCTCGGACTTGAAAATGTACAACCGAGTGATGTATCTTCTCATAAAGATTGTCGTCTAGGTAAATGGTATACGTCTCCACGCTCTGTAGAACGTTTTGGACACTTACAAGATTATCGTGATCTAGATGCCTATCATATACGTGTTCATGAGTCAGCAAAATTAGCAGCAGAGGCTCATAAGGCTGGGCATATACAGCAAGCCGAAATTCATTTAAAAGAAGTTGACCAGGCATCTGAGAAGGTTCTCTACTTTATTAATAATTTAATTACTCATTTAGAAAAAGAACGTGTAATGCACTAAGTAGAGGGGACTCTTCCCCTCCTTAACTAGTAGGAGGTTTTAGCGTGAACAAGCGAGCGCTGATTAAATTTTTTGGTGATGTATATGGTACAGGCTACCGTTTTTTCATTAAACAAAAAGCGATTGAACTAGGATTAAAAGGATATTGTAAGCTTAATGACCAGGAACAGATTGAAGTTGAAGTAGAGGGCTCTAAAAAAGCAATAGAAGAATTCCTTGTATTTGTTCAAAAAGGCGTAAGCCCGCAAGCTGATTCTAATTCATTTACTTTAGAGCTTTATGATGATTTAAAAGGATATGTACGAATGGAGTCAGACATCGTTTAGTCTGGCTCTTTTCTTTGGGTAAGGCTGTTATAGCAAGGTTTATTATCGAATGAATAAGGTATATTTTAATTGACGTTGCTGGGGGCAAGTTTTTTTATTAAAATTAAGGTTATTACTTCAATGCTTTTCACTCCGATATTTTCAGGAGTGGGGCTAATAATTAAGCTGGCAGTCTAAGCTCAATTTTGATTAGATCCATAAATTTGTAGATTCATCAAATTGTACGATTCCTCATTTTTGAAGAAGCCTGTCAAATAAGACTGATAAAAAGTCACTCAACAAACTGAAGAATGTGTAATAGTACTCACAAATTTATCGTCTAACTGACGTTTTGCACCGCTTCTATTATGTATAAGAAGTTAGAAAAAACTCAAAAGCGAAAGGTCACTTTATCCTTTCGCCTAATTTTGATCAGTTATCCTTTTTTAAAGCACCATTTTTTTAACGAATCTTACAATTCTCGTGCATGAATGTTAAGGTTATATTTGATTGTTAGATTCAAATTAATTTAAAGCGAAATTACAGAACGTTTCACATTTATTTTTATTAGTAAATTCCTTATCCATCAAAAAATGGTAGTTACTTAATGATCTCTTGGAAAAATAACATCACCATGACTTGAATCAGAGAGTAAGAAGCTAACAAGCACCTTAGAAATTTCATCAGGAGAGTATGGTTTAGTTAAATATTTTTCAATTTTATACTCTTCTACCTTTTCCTTTGCTTCGTCCAATGCGGAGGAGATTACTATTGGGATATTTTTGGTTTGTTCCCTTGCTTTTAGCTCTTGAATCAAATCCCATCCACTCATGTCTTCTCCAAGCATAAGATCTATCACTATTCCAATTAATGGAGTATGAAGTGCATCCTCAAAAGCTTTCTTCGGATCATTATGATGGATAACTGTAAAGCCTTTGCTTTTTAATTCTTCAGATAAAAGTAAAGCTAAGCTTAAATCATCTTCTACAATCAATACATTTAAGCCTTTTTGTTCATTAAATTCTTCATCTTCATCCAATATGAATTTTTGACCTTCAAGTGGCAAAGTAAAATAAACAGTTGTACCTTGTCCTTCCTCAGAATCTATCCAAATTTCTCCGCCATGTTTTATGATTATTTCCTTACATATCGAAAGACCTAAGCCTGTTCCACCTATTTCGCGTCTCAAGCTATTATCTATTCGCTTAAACTTTTGGAATAATTGAGCGACATCTTTTTTAGAGATTCCTATTCCGTCATCCTTTATGCTTACTTGAATCATGTTACTTTTGTTTTCCAGTAAAATAGCTATATCTCCACCATTAGGAGAAAACTTAATTGCATTTCCAATTAAATTTGTGAACACTTGGATTAATCTATCCTGATCAGCATAAATCTTCACATCTCTAGCTTTATCAATTAAATGAATATGATGCTTTCTTTCATGCCTAAAACGATTCACAAGCTCAAATACAATTTCATTCAATTGTAATAATTGCATATTATAATTTTGTTTACCTGACTCCATACGTTGTAAATCAAGGAAATCATTTATAAGGTTGGTCAAACGGACAGCCTCATTATGAATAGTTTGAATGTATTTATTTTGACGTTCTGGTTTTAAATTTTTAATTAAAAGAAGTTCTGTAAAACCAAGTACACTTGATAATGGTGTCCGTAATTCATGACTAACGGTACTAACTAATTCGGACTTCATCTGGTCAACTTCATACTCTCTTGTAATATCACGATGAACAAATATTGTCCCAACTTTTTCATTTCCCTCAAATAAACATGTCGCATATACTTCAATAAAAATTTGATTTTCCTCAACAATTGAATAACGTAACTTTCTTGTATCTGTAAAACTTTCTATAATGGTTGTCTCAAAGAATTCGATTAACTCCTCTGATTGTGCACTGAGATTTTGAAAATGCATTAGCCAGTCTTTTTTGAATATACAGTGCTTTTCAAATAAATCTTGATAATTCATAATGCTACAAAAAGCTCGGTTAATTAAGATGGTATCTCCTGAAGCTGATACTAGCTGTATTCCCTCATTTACATTGTCAATAATATTTTGATTTAACTTTCTTGACCTCTCCACTTCTTCATACATTAAAATTCGTTCAAATGCTATGGAAACACGATTTAATAAGCCATTTAAATTATTGATTTCTTGATGACTATGTGGATGTCCTTCACGCGTTGCCATCAAAACAGCTACTAATTCTCCTTTTGAATTCAAAACAGAAGAATAAAGATCATATGCATAATAAGGTTCAAGAGCTATTCCTTGTTTATTTAATCCCAATTCACGTTTAATAACGAATGTTTTCTCTTCTTCTAATCTGAAGCGTTTGTCTATATCGAGATTTTCTACAAGTGTTAAAGCAGTTTGCCTAGTTAAACCTTTGGTTGCATAAACATTTCCTTCCATCCAATAAAGTATACTCTTATCGTATTGATAAATGTCATTTAAATAATTATGAAGATTTTCTAGTAACTTTTGTTTATTTAACGTAAAAGTTAACACATGATTTAGCTGATTATATTTTTCTAAATGATTTAACGAATTCTGTAATTGTAATTGGTTTTCCTGTAATTCATCCTGCTGAGCTAAGAGTTCTTCATTTTGTGTAGTGAGTACCTCTTCTTTTTCTTGAATAGACTGTGTCATTTTAAGGAATGAATTAGCTAAAATCCCCAATTCATCTTCTTTTTGGACAAGACTCCCAAGTTCTATTGATTTACCAGAAGCAAGGGCATTTGTTGCAAGTGTTAATTGTTCAATAGGACGAATGATATTGTTTAATACTCTTCGAAGAATGATACTGACAGACAATAAAATTAATCCACTTAAAAATAAAGAAAAAATTGTAAATTTTTGTCCTTGATCAACAGTTTTTTCAAAAATATTGTTTAATTCTGCATCCGTTTTTTTCTTATATGATTTCGTATATGCTACTACTTTATTTACCAGGTCATTTGTTCCACCATTTGAAAGATTTCTTAAAGCTTCGTAGTCATTGGCTTTTACAAACTTAATAGCCTCTGGAAGAATAACCGTTTTATAATTATAATGGAAATCAACTAATTCGTTACAAAGTTCTCTCTCATCTTTAGAAAGAGACAGTTGAGAGAACTGCTGTAATAATATCTCAAATTCTTCCAAATTTTCATTTAATAATTTTAGTTCTTGTTCATTTTGAAAGGCATAATAACCTCTAGCACGAAAAAAAATACCATTAAAATTTTCTTCTAAATCCTCTACCAATAGAGCTTTTTTATATACTAAATCACGTTCCTTTTGCAAGTTTGTATTACTTGCGTTAAAAGCTAAAAAAAATATAAACAGAATCATTAAAAAGCTAAGTGTTAATATGACTAGCATTTTCAAAAATCGACTACGAATGCTTTTCTCCAGAAGTGGAATTGGCTTAAACATTTAAAATTTCCTCCACTAATTTCACTAGTTTAACTGGACTAAAAGGCTTAGACATAAAATAATCGACTCCCATATCGAAAACTTTATGACGATCACTTTCCTGTGATTTAGCGGTCAACATTAGTATGGGCAATTTCATTTTAATTTCTTCTGGTAATTGTTCGATCACCTCAATTCCTGTTAAATTTGGCATCATATAATCTAATATCATTAAATCATAGGAGTATTCGTTGACTTTTTTCAGTGCTTCTTTCCCATCCTCCGCTTCATCAATGTCAAATTCTAAATCTTCCAATGTATCACGTATTAACATACGTAATATTTCTTCATCATCTACAACTAGAATTCTAGTCATCATGCACCCTCTTCTCTACTTAAATATCAACTAAATACTCGATTAATTAATCGTAAAATGCGTTCAGATACTTCAGGCACATGGAAAGGTTTGATAATATAATCATCTGCTCCATTTTCTAAAGCTCTCATCACATATTCTTCTCCTATCCGAGCAGTTAGCATAGAGACAAGTACATCTCTAGAAGTATATTTTTCCCTGATTTTTTTAAGTACTTCGATACCATCCATATTCGGTAACATCCAATCTAATAAAATAATGTACTTACAATTCGGATCATACCAATTAGAATGAAGAAAACTTATACCATCACTAAATGCCATTACTTCAATCATATATTCTTCGCTTAATTCAAAATTTTCAAAGTGCTTTAAAAATAGATTTCGAATAATGTAAACATCATCAATGACGATTATCCTTACTTTTACTTTCTTTTTCACTATATCAGCTACACTATCATAGATAATCGTTTGATTTCTGCCATTTTGCTTGGCTGCATAAAGCGCTTGGTCTGCTTCTTCTAACATTTTTTTAGGATGAAGATTAAAAGGAGTGGCCTCAACAAGACCTGAAGAAAAAGTTACATTGAAACTTACTCCGTTCGCCAAGAAAAAATTGTGCTCCATTGATTTTCGTAATCTTTCTATTAAGGTATATGCTTCCTTATCCGATGTTTGTGGCATTAAAATGACAAATTCCTCACCACCATATCTACAAATAACATCCTCTTCTCGCTTAAAATTCATTACTAGAGCAGCAAATCCTTTTAATACCTCATCACCAACTAAATGACCATATGTATCATTCACCTTCTTGAAATAATCTAAATCTAAAATAGCAATTGATAATGGCTCTTTATTATAATTAAATTGATTAATATATTTTTGTAATTGAGATTCCATAAATTTACGATTATACACTTGAGTTAGTTCGTCAATGACAATCGCATGTTCTAATTCCTTTTTGTATGCTAACCGATTAGAAACATAGGAAATTAATATGTCTTGATCAATTGGCTTGGGCATAAAATCCAAAGCGCCCATTTCAAATGCTCGTAGTCTATTTTCTTTACTGTTATTACTGCTTATCACTGTAACAAACATCCGCTCTTTCTTGATTTTTTTTACATTTTTTAAAATAGAAAAACCACTAGTATCAGGCAACATAATGTCTAAAAATACGATAGAAGGCTGCAATTCATAAATTAGTTCCATTCCACGTTTACCATTGTGGGCTACCATAACAGAGTAGCCTTTTTTCTCTAAAACATTTTTCATATAAGAAATGAACACAATATCATCATCTATAATTAATATAAAATCTTGTTCATAGCAATTATGGGTAGCGTTAAATTCTATTTCTTCGCCAAGCTCCAAAATATTAGTTTCGTAAAATTTAATACCTTCAATAATCGGCACTAGATATGCCTGCCAATCATTTTTAGACCAATTTTTCTCACTAGTTTCATTTAACATTTCTAATTTTTCACTAGCAATAATAGTAAGTTCATCTAATCCAATAGAACCAGCTGTCCCTTTTAGATTATGTAAAAATGTATATAATTCTTTTTCTAAAATAAAATCATACTTATCCCATTTTTGAAAATTCTCATGTATCCGATTATAAATCATTTGATGATATTTTTCTGTTACCATAAATTATCTCCCCTATCAATATTTACTCTACATAAGTATAACTTACTATTTTAAAAAATCCATTGAATATTTTTGAACATTTTTTAGTATTAAAGACATAGTACAAAGGGATCTATTATCATTTTTTTATTTTTCAAAAAAACATTATTAATAAAAAAGCTATAAATTAATAAGAAAAAAATAGACACAAGAAAAATGGAAAAAGATAAAACTATAGTAATGCAAATCATTTAATGATAAATAATATTGTGTCGTGGATATCGTTAGACTAAATACCTTTTCTTGAATGATTAAAAGTAGAAGAAGATTTCACTCATTCTAAGTATTATCATTGAGAAAATTAACAATTAGCAGTAAAATTTATGTAAGGTTTATTTTTTTGATGAAACTTTGTGTCGATTATTTCGTATAAGAAGATAGACGTATTGAAAAGCAAGGAGGAAGAAACAATGCTTAGTGTCAAACAGTTTTTCACTAGACATACCGCTAGCTTCTTTATTTCTCTAACAACTGTTTCTATCTCAGCAATTGTGGCAAATCCAGGATACTTCCTTGGTAGTTTATTTTTTGCTGGAACTTACGCGACGAGTACAGCGTTGCTGAAACATAGACAGAAGAAGAAAGTTATGCAATTAACAGGTATAACAAAAGAAGAATATAAACATATTGAAACCCAAATTATAACAGCAAATAAACAGATTCAAACATTGAGCCAAAACTACTTACGTGTACGTTCTGTCGCAGCATTTAAGCAATTACTTGAAATGACGCGTATTTCGAAAAATATTGTAAAAATTGTCAAGACAGATCCCCGAAAATTTTATAATGTAGAGCAATTTTTTTATGCACATCTACCTTCAGCTGTAGAATTAACGGAAAAATACACAATGCTATCGAAACAGCCTGTAAAGGATTCAGAAATTCAAATTACTTTATCTAAAACGAGGGAAACATTGACAGATTTAAATGATACGATTCAGATTGATTTAAAGGATGCGCTTTCCAATGATATCGATCACCTTCAAATGGAAATCGAATTCGCGAATCGTTCCAATAATAGAAGAAGAGAACAATTGGAGTGGCGAGGCGATGATAAGTGACGGCAAATGATCATGCATTTCAGCTTAATACGATACAAGGGCTTTCTCCCCTTGTACATACTTATTTAGAAACAACAAATAACGAGGCGATGGCGACGTATGAAACGCTATCGCCTCTTGCACAAAGTCGTGCACTTCTATATGCCAGTCAAATTGATTTGGCAAATTTTGAATCTGTACTATCCTTAGGGCAAGATTCACAACGATCACTTTCTCACTTCGCTGATCGCATGCTTGCACAGGTGAAGCAGAAGGATGTAACCAAAATTGGACAAATGCTAGATTCGTTAATGCAAACATTAGATCGTGTAGATCCTAACGCCTTAGAGCCGAAAAAGCAATCTTTCATCAAAAAAATGTTTAGTAAAACGGAACGCCCAATTAAGCAAACATTAACAGAGTTTGAACGAATCAGTATCCAGGTCGAACGTATTGGTGTACAGCTAGAGCGTGCACAGATTCAACTCATAAAAGATGTAGAGATGCTTGAGGATCTTTACTCACATAATAGAGGATTTTTTGAGGAGCTTGCCACTGCGATTGCTGCAGGGCAAATGAAAAAGCAGCAAGCTATTGAGACAGAACTACCGACAAAGGTACAAAGTGTACAGGCAGCGAAGCAACCTCTTGCAGTCCAACAGCTTAATGACTTAGCCGCTCAAATCGAGCGTCTAGATCAACGGATTTATGACTTACAAGTTTCACAACAAGTTGCCTTGCAAACTGCACCCCAAATACGTATGATTCAGCAAGCAAACCAAACACTTGCAGAAAAAATTGAATTTTCAATTGTTACCCTTATACCGCTTTGGAAAAATCAGCTGGCCATGATGTTATCGATGAATATGGATCAACACTATGCACAGCTAGAGGAACGTTTGTCTCGTACACACGATCGCTTTACGAGCCCCTCTTTCGAACAGCAAGTTTCAAAATTTAGAGAAACCCAGCAAGAGCTCAAAACGGCTATTCAGGATGTCTTTGCTCTTCATACAGCTACAGAGCAAGAAAAACAGCATCTACAGGATGTCGCTGAATTAAAGGGTTATAAGAAAGACTAGTTCCATCTATTTCATGAAACAAAGGGTGGTTCAGAAATCCCCTGAACCACCCTACTCTTGTGAAACTTATTCAAAATAGTCTTTATAGTAGCCACCAATATTACCAGTATTATCGATTATAAAGATGAACTCTTCTGTTTCATTTTTAACTTCATAATTTTTTCCAACCGTCAATACATTGGATACTAAATATTTAGATGCATTTGTATGCTTGCATGTAACTGTGCGAAGTGTTGGCGCATCTTTCCATTTTAAGTGTAACATAATCTCTCTACCTCTCTTTACTAGCATGAAGCTAATGTCTACTGCTTATTTTATAATATTTTAGATCTTTTGTGGAGAAAAAAACCATAGAAGACCATATTTTCTTGATAAACAACCGTCTTTATCATTAATTTTTACTTTGAGGTGTTAATATGAGCTTTGGTGGTGTACCGCAATGGTTTTTTATCATTGCCGTAGCATTTGCAATTTGCTTTATTTTATATGCAGAATGGAATTCTAGAAAATAAGTGAGCCCAATTATTGGACTCACCTTTTTTCATTCCTATATGAACTTTATTTTAAAGTACGCTTTAAAAATTCTTTCGTTCTTTCATGCTGAGGTGTTACTAAAACCTGAGAAGGTGGTCCCTCTTCTACAATTACGCCTTTATCCATAAATACGACCCGATCTGCTACTTCTTTTGCAAACTCCATTTCATGTGTCACGATTAACATCGTATTTCCTGCATCTGCAAGCTGACGCATAACCTTTAATACTTCCCCTACCATTTCTGGATCGAGCGCAGATGTCGGCTCATCAAACAGCATTACATCTGGACTCATCGATAGTGCACGCGCGATAGCCACACGCTGTTTTTGTCCGCCAGATAGCTGTCTTGGCTTCGCATTTACATATTGATCCATACCAACAATTTTTAAATATTCTAAAGCTGTTTTTTCAGCTTCTGATTTTGAACGCTTTAATACTTTTATTTGACCAACTGTACAATTGTTCAATACATTATGGTTGTTAAATAAATTAAACTGCTGGAAAACCATACCTAAATGTGTACGATATTTTTGAATGTTATGTTTGTCATCCAGAATATTTTCACCTTTGTAGATAATCTGTCCACCGCTTGGCGTTTCCAATAAATTGATGCAACGAAGTAATGTTGATTTACCAGATCCAGAGGAGCCGATTAAGCAAACTACCTCCCCCTTCTCTACTTGAAAATTGACATCCTTTAACACTTGGTTACGACCAAATGATTTACTTAAATGCTTGATTTTAATGACTGTCATTTGTGCGTCCCCCTATATCGCTTCTTTCTGTTCTTTTTGATAGGCATCTGGTCCATCAAGTCGTTTTTCAACATATAGTAAAATTCGTGATGCCGTAAATGTCATAATAAAGTAAAGAACACAAGCTACAAAGAATGATTCAAAGTAGCGGAAGTTATTCCCTGCAATTGATTTTGTTTGGAAGAATAATTCCGTTACACCGATAACATTTAAAACAGCAGTATCCTTAATATTCATTATTAATTGGTTCCCTGTTGCAGGTAAAACATTTCGTGCAACCTGTGGTAATACAACATGCAGCATGATTTGGAAATGATTCATACCGATGGCTGAAGCTGCCTCATATTGACCTTTATCAATAGAAACAATTCCACCACGCACAATTTCGGCCATATAAGCACCTGTGTTTAGAGAAACTACTAAAATACCTGCTGTAATAAAATGCATGTCAATACCAAATGCTATATCTAATCCGTAAAAGACTACCATTGCTTGTACAATCATTGGTGTACCACGGAAAAATTCAACATAGCATGTTAGTATAAAATTAATCAGCTTTAAACTGTAGAACTTTACACCTTTTTTACGAACCGGAATGGTATGCATAATCCCGATGAAAAATCCGATAAATGCACCAATAATTGTACTAATACTCGAAATCAATAAGGTATAATACGCACCTCGTAAAAACATTTGCCAGTTGTTCTCTACAATAGAGATAATCCACTCAAGACTCATGATGTTCCTCCTAACAACGTTGTGTTGCTTGTTTCTTCTTTATGATCCTAGCTAACTACCATAATAAACACGCTTGTTCTACCAATTTATGAAATGTTTAGCTAAGACATTATCATTATTCAGAGAGGTTCTACTTGAATAATGATGAAATGACATTGCACGGACTAGCGAATAGTCCGTGCATTCTTGTTATTGTGCTGCTGGTTGTTGCTGAATCGCTTCTTCCATGATTGTTTGACGATCATCTTCTGAAATTCCTTTTAAAATTTCATTGATTTTGTCAAGATTTGCATCATTTTTACGTAAACCAACTGCGATGGATGTGTTAGAAGGATCTGTATCAAAGCCTTTTTCAAACGCTACATATGTGAATTTATCATTAGCTGCTGCTGCTGAAATACCTTCAGGACGTTCTGCTACATAGCCATCAATTTTGCCTGCCTCTAAAGCTACACGCATTGTTGGGAAGTTCTCCATAGCCGTTTGCTTTTGTACATCTTTGATTTGGTCAATTACATTGTAGTTTGAAGTGTTTAATTGTGAAGTAATTTTAGCACCAGAGAAATCCTGGATTGATTTTGCTTTTTCATATTTACTACCTTTTTTAATAACCATTACAAAATCAGAAGTATAATAGTTTTCAGTAAAATCAATCGTCTGCTTACGTTCTTCAGTAGGAGACATCCCCGCAATAATAGCATCAATTTTATTGGATTGAAGTGCTGGCACTAAACCATCCCATTCCATTTTTACAATCACTAATTCTTTGCCTAAACCCTCAGCAATTTTTTTCGCCATTTGTACATCATAGCCACCTGCATACTCAGCATTATCTGCAATTTTCACTGCGCCATTTTCATCATTTTGCTGTGTCCAGTTGAAAGGAGGATAACCTGCTTCCATCCCAATACGGAATTGCCCGCCATCTTCTGATCCACCTGTATCAGCACCAGCATCTCCAGACTTACCCGAATCCTTATTGTCGCCAGCACCACAAGCAGCTAGCACAATTGCCGTCATGATAGAGATCATTACTAACAACCATTTTCTTTTCATGAAAAACTCCCCTTTTCTGTAAAAAAATAAGACAACTGTACTAAAAAAGACCTAAGCTTTGAACTTAGGTCTTACCTTTAATTGACAGTTGCCCAAATCCTCACTATAATTTCCATGTTTCTGAGATAGCACAACCTAGTAAATGTGGAAAGCAAATTACTAGGACAGTCCTGCACTTATTCACTGCAGACCCAGTATAAAAGTACGAGCTCCTTTTATACTTCGGCGATATTTCCTTCTCCATTGCGTCTTCGCTTGCTTTTACTCAACAATGAACTAATAAATACCGCGCCTCTACCTCACAACAGAATGAATGTGAGGTTTGTTTATTTAATTGATAATTAGATACTACTATAAAACTAACTTATTCGTCAAGATAATTTTATCATTTTTCTGATTAATGACAATATTAGGGTTTTATCTATCTTAAATCCATTATTTACTTTTGCATAGTTAGTAAATATATTGAAGCTTCAGTGAAAAAAATCACAAATGATTACTATTAACAGCAATAATAGTAATCTAAAAGTAACTTATAAGCACAATGGTTTTTATCCCTACGATGTTTCTATCTATCACTTTGAGGATTCCCTCTCTCACTTTGGTTTTTCTATCAGGAAATTCGGCCGTTCTATCCGTCTCTTCCACTTTCTATCCTCCATACAAAAGAAAAAGCCCTGCAAATCGCAGGGCTTTGGAAATTAAGAATTTAATAATAAATCTTCTGGGTTTTCAAGTAATTCTTTAACTGTTTTAAGGAAGCCTACAGAATCTTTACCATCGATAATACGGTGGTCATAAGAAAGAGCTAGATACATCATTGGGCGAATTTCTACTTCACCATTTACTTCAACAGGACGTTTTTTGATAGAGTGCATGCCTAGGATAGCAGCTTGTGTACCATTCATGATAGGCGTAGACATTAATGAGCCGAAAACTCCACCGTTTGTAATTGTGAATGAGCCACCTTGAAGATCTGCTAAACCTAATTTTTTGTCACGAGCTTTTTTCGCTAGGTCTGCAATTGAATCTTCAATTTCAGCAAAGTTTTTACGGTCAGCGTCACGTACAACTGGCACGACTAAACCTTCTTCTGTAGATACAGCTACGCCGATATCAAAGAAGTTGTTTAAGTGAATTTCATCACCAACGATTTGTGCGTTTACATATGGGTATTTTTTAAGTGCCGCTACTACTGCTTTTGTGAAGAATGACATGAAACCAAGTTTAGAGCCTGTAGACTCGAAGAATTGGTCTTTTTTACGAGAACGTAAAGCCATAACATTCGTCATATCAACTTCGTTAAATGTAGTTAACATTGCAGTAGATTGTTTTACTTCAAGTAAACGTTTCGCAATTGTTTGGCGACGGCGACTCATTTTTTCTACAGTTACACGTGATTCATCTACAGCTGCTACCGCTTTTGGTGCTACTGGAGCTTGTGCTACTTGTGGTGCTGCTACTGGAGCTGTCCCATGAGCTGCCACGTCTTGGACACGTACACGACCTTGTGGGTCTACTGGAGATACAGCAGCAAGATCAATACCTTTTTCGCGAGCAAGTTTACGTGCTGCTGGAGATGCTATTACACGCTCACCAGAAGTTTCTTCCACAACAGGAACTACTGCAACTGGGGCAGGTGCAGCTTGCGCTGGTGTTGCTTCAGCTGGTGCTGCCGGAGCTGGCGTTGCTGCTGCACCTTCGCCTGCTTCTACAACTGCGATAACTTGACCAACAAGTACAGTATCGCCTTCCTCAGCTAAAATCTGAGTTAAGACACCTGCTTCTTCTGAAATGATTTCAGCGTTTACTTTATCTGTTTCAAGTTCAACGATGAATTCACCTTTCTCAACGCGATCGCCCACTTTTTTTACCCACTGTGCGATACTTCCTTCTGTAATCGATTCTGCTAATTCAGGGACTTTAATTTCAGCCACTTTCATTTCCTCCTTTAATTAACGTGCATAATGCACATAGAAGGGCCACCCGCCTAAGCAAGCAGCCCGGCTTCAAAAATTAATATGTGATTATTTAACCTTAACAGGCTCAGCAACCGCTTCTTCTACAACTGCGGCTTGAGCAGCTTTATGAGAATCAGCATCACCTTCTGAAGTTGAGCTCATTGCAGGACGACCTACATAACGAAGCTTTTTACCTTCTGAAAGTTCATATAATGTTTCTAATGCATAATTCCATGTACCTTGGTTTTTCGGTTCTTCCTGTACCCATACTACTTCTTTAACATTCGGATACTTAGCAATAATACCAGCAACTTGCTCTTTTGGGAATGGGTAAAGTTGTTCTACACGAATAATGTGTAAGTGATCGAAGCCTTCACCATCTTTTACGTGATCAGCTATATCAATCATGACTTTACCTGTACCTAGTACAATGCGCTCTACTGCGTCTGATTTTGCCCCTAGACCTGGTTGTTCAATTACTTCTTGGAATGAACCATTTGCTAATTGCTCAGCATTCGCTGCAGCTAATGGGTGACGAAGTAAGTACTTAGGTGATACTACCACAAGTGGACGAACGCCTTCAGTACCTAACAATGCTGCTTGACGACGTAATAAGTGGTAGTAGTTACCTGCGTTTGAACAGTTTGCTACGAACCAGTTATTTTCTGCTGACATTTGTAAATAACGTTCCATACGGCTTGAAGAGTGCTCTGGACCTTGACCTTCATAACCATGTGGTAAAAGAATTACTAAACCGGATTTTTGACCCCATTTAGCACGTGCACCTGAAATAAAGTTATCGAACATAACTTGTGCCATGTTAGCAAAATCACCGAATTGAGCTTCCCAAACCGACAATATATTACCATTTTCTAAATTATACCCATATTCAAAGCCTACTACCCCAGCTTCTGTAAGTGGAGAGTTGTGTACTGTGAATGATGCATTTGCACCTGAAATATGGTGAAGTGGTGTAAATACATTACCATTGTTTTTATCGTGTAACACTAAGTGACGTTGTGAGAACGTACCACGTTGTGCATCCTGTCCTGTAAAACGAACTGGTGTGCCATCTTGAATGATTGTAGCATAAGCTAATGTTTCAGCATGACCCCAGTCAATTTTTGCAGAAGCAAATGATTCACGACGTTTTTCTAAAATCTTACCAAGTTTTTTCTGTGGCTCGAAATTCTCTTCAAACACTAAAAGCTCTTCATTTATTTTTTCTAGACGTTCCGCACCAACTGCTGTATCAATTTGTGGGAACTCTATTTTTAATTCTTCTGGCATTTCTAAATGTTTGTGCTCATCTTTAGCAGCCATTTCTTTAACATGATCATAAGAAGCTTGCATTTCTGCATAAATTGCTGTATCTAATGCTGCTACATCATCTGCAGAAACAACTCCCTCTGCTACTAATTGTGCGCCATATAAAGCACGAACAGTTTCATGTTTAGCTACTAATTTATATGTCTCAGGGTTTGTTACAGTTGGATCATCTGTTTCATTGTGACCATGACGACGGTAACCAATTAAGTCAACGACAATATCTTTACCGAATTTTTGACGGTAGCTGGCTGCAAAACGACCAACTAATGATACAGCCTCAGGACTATCTGCATTCACATGGACAACTGGTACTTCATAGCCTTTTGCTGGGTCTGAAGAATACACAGATGAACGAGAATCTTGCTGCTCAGTTGTAAATCCAATCATATTGTTAGCAATGATGTGAATTGTACCTCCAGTTGTGAACCCTTCTGTTTTCGCAAAGTTAAGTACCTCTGTTACAATTCCTTGACCTGGGAATGCAGCGTCGCCGTGTACAAGGATACCTAATCCTTTTGTACGGTTATGAATTGCTTGCCCTGGCTTAGACGTATCATCTTGAGCCGCACGAGCAGAACCTAAAACAACTGGATTTCCAACTTCTAAGTGTGAAGGGTTGTAAGCGAGTTTAACATTCATACCAGATTCACGATTGTAAGAAGCACCCATATGGTATTTTACATCACCTGTCCAACCTTTCGTAATATCAAGTCGGCCATCCTCAGGCAAAAATAATTCGTTGGAAACATGTGCAAAATCAGAGAACATCATGTCATACGGTTTGTTTAAAATATGTGTTAATACATTTAAACGACCACGGTGTGCCATGCCAATACGCACTTTTTCTACGCTATTAGCTTCTGCTGTTTTTAAAATTTCATCAAATAAAACGATTTGAGTATCTAAACCTTCACCAGAGAAACGCTTTTGACCAACGAAAGTTTTATGAATAAACTTCTCAAAATTTTCAACACGTGTTAAGCGATCTAATAATGCTTTTTTCTCATCAGAAGATAATGCTTGTTTAAATGAACCTGCTTCAATTTGAGCTTGAATCCAATCACGTTCTTCTGTTGCTACGACGTGATTATATTCAAATGCCACTTTATCTGTATAAACAGATTTTAAGTAATCAATTGCATCCTTACCATTTTTCACGTTTGCTGGCACATCTTTGAAGAAGATAGCTGCAGGAATTTCAGCTAAATCTGCAGCGCTTAGATTGAACGCGCTTTCTTCAATTTGAGCTGTTTGTAGTTCACGGTTTTTCAAAGGGTAAATATCTGCTGCTAAATGACCTTGCGTACGGATTGCATCTGCTAATTTCACAGCTGCTAATACTTTTTTGTAATCGCCAGCAGGAGCCGCTGTGCTATTAGCTACCGCCACTTCACCTTCTACTACTACTGGTGCACCAAATTGTTGGAATAATAATACTAACTCCGGTTCTACTTCTTCAGGAGACTGTAAGAATAAGTCGTATTGCTCCATCACATATCCTAGGTTAGGACCAGAGAAAGCTGACCATGGAGAACTTACAGTTGTAACGTTGTTCGACATGAAAAATGACCTCCAAATTTTGCCTTTCGGCAGTTCCATTAATTAAATTACAATTAATTATATAATATTTTTCCGTTCTTTTAAAGGATGTTTGACACAACTTATCCATATATTAAAGAACGTTTTTTCCATCTCAATCTTACTACTCTTCACAAAAAATACAACTCTTTTTAGGAAATTAAGCAATTTTTTTCGCAAAGGCTAAAATAATTTAATAAAGCGTGAATTTTCCTTAATATTTTAGCGGGAATTTAATGAAGAAAACGGTTCCAATATTGATCTCGCTCTTGACTTCCACAGAACCATTATATTTTTCAAGTAACATTTTTGTGATACTAAGACCTAAGCCTGTACCTCCTTTTTGACGATTTCTAGCTTCATCAATCCGATAAAATCGATCGAAAATAAAAGGTATATTTTCCTGCGCTATCCCAATTCCATTATCTTCTATTTTTAAAAGCACCTCATTTCCAGCGGTTGAAAGAGAGATTTGAATCTCCGGTATTTTTTCACAATAACGAATAGCGTTCTCTACTAGATTACGAACAATTTGACTAAGCGCATTTTCTGTTATAAATAATAGACCAATTTCTTCATTTTTAGACAGCATAATTCGTGCTTCTGGATGAAGATGCTCCATTTCCTCCATTACACTTTCAATCACTTCTACCGCATTAGCCTCACTCCTACTGTCTTTTTCTTCCCGACGTGCAAGCTCTAATAATTCCTCAATCATTTTACGCATCCGTGCAATTTCTGTTAATGATGTATTAATAGATTCCTCAAGAATTTCTGGATCATTCTTTCCCCATCTTTTCAACAATGAGAGATGCCCTTCAATAGCCTGAATAGGTGTTCGCAGCTCATGGGATGCATCTGCAACAAATTGTTGCTGCTGGGTAAATGAAATTTGCAGCTCATTCATCATCGCATTATACATTTTTAATAGATCACCTATTTCATCATGAGACGTGTAAGTTAATTTTATTGGCTCGTTAAATCCCTTATCCATCACCATTTTCATAGAAGATCGTAATTCTTGCAGTGGTTTCATCAAATAGTTGGCTAAATAATAGCCAATCGAAACAGACAGCACTAATGCTCCTAGTCCAGCTATTAGCATGGCTGTCAATAAATAATGCATTAATGATTGGAACCCTGACAATGGATGAATCACCTGGATATATCCCTGGAAGAAGCCGAGTCGAATCGGTTCATTGATGACAAAGACATCTTTTTTATCAATCGTCATCTCATTAATTTCACGTAAAGTTGTCAGCGGTGCAGCTGGAGTAGTATCATTAATACTAAATATCTCAATATTATCCATATTAAATAGTCGGACAGTTTGATCACGATCTACAATGGAATTTAAAAGTCCCGTGTTTTGTTGAATTTGCTGTATTGTAAGATTTGGTCCTTGCGACTCTAAAAAAGATACTAAATCATAGCTTGTGCGTGTAACTTTACTTTCCTCATCATTTAAAAGCCATGTATGTAAGGAAATATAAACAACCATACATATAATTGCATAGCTAAAGAAGATAACAGCACTTGATGTGAGCATCCATTTTCTTTGTAATGTTTGATTCACTAGGTGTTTTTTCAATGATTTCATTCACGCATCACATACCCAACCCCACGTACGGTTTCTATATAGGCATTCATCTCACCTGGTAGTTTTGTTCGCAAATGTCTGATATATACATCAACCACATTTGTCTCAATATCTGTATCATATCCCCAGACAGAAGTTAGAATAAGCTCTCTTGTACAAACTTTGTTTTTATGTTCAATTAAAAGCTTCAGTAAATCAAATTCTGTTTTTGTTAAATCCAGCTTTATTCCTTGAACATAGACTTCATAAGCAGCCAAATCGATTTCAATATCACGGAATTGTAATGTCCCACTATTTTTTTCCTCTGGCATAGCACGACGTAATATCGTTCGAATTCTAGCTAGTAGCTCTTCAATGGCAAAAGGTTTGACAATATAGTCATCGGCTCCTGCATCTAAGCCCGCTACGCGGTCCATCACTGCATCTCGCGCAGTTAACAAAATAATCGGTACATTTGACTGTGTGCGTACCCTGCGACATATTTCAATGCCATTGATACCTGGAAGCATTACATCTAATAAGAGAACATCAAAATTTTCAGATGCAGCATAGGCGAGTCCTTCACGACCATCAAAAGCAACCAAGACTTCATAGCCCTCATGCTTTAATTCCAGTTCTACAAAGCGAGCGATATGCTTTTCATCTTCTACTAAAAGTATTTTTTTAGGCATTACTTTCACCTTCTATTCCATAATCACTTATAAGGAGGTGTCTCCTTCTTAACACTGTTATAGCATAACATCAAATAAAAAGTCTGTACCACAAGCAAATACTTGTTTGTACAGACTTTTTTCAATGAGCTTCCGTAATATAAAGTTTATTTTTTCCAAATTCCTTCGCTTTATAGAGAGCTTGATCCGCTAAATCTAGTAATTCGTCTAAATTTTTCCCATGATCGGGGTAATACGCTACACCTATCGAAGCAGTCGGAGCAAAGTAATTATTTTCGATAATCCAACCTTTTTTTAGTTCATCTCGAATGCGCTGAATAATATGCATCATTTGTGCCTTCCGCTTTTCATTTTCTTTGGTTAATCCCGTAAGTATGACAATAAATTCATCGCCGCCAATACGAATCACTAAATCATGACTTCTGACAGAGTTGATTAGAACTTGCCCAAACTTTTGGATAAAGTCATCGCCGGTGTCATGACCATATTTATCATTTACATCCTTAAAATCATCCCCATCAATATAAAGCATCGCCAAACAATTATTCGCATTTTGAGCTTCTGCTAGTAACTTTGGAAACTCCTTTAATAAATAACGTCGATTGGGCAGTTGTGTTAACGTATCATGGTAGGCTAAATATAATAAATCGTTCTCCCGCTCTTTTCGATGCGTAATTTCACGAGATACCATCATAATTTGAGAAACTTTTTCACGTTCAGGATCATGCACAACGGTTACGTTTCCTTCTGTCCAAACAGGTGTACCATCCTTTGCCTTGAGTAATAGCTCAAATTGTGTATCCGTTTGTCCAGAATAATTATTTAAAAATGTTTGCCATGCCATTTTACTTTCCTCGTCGACAATATCACTGTAAAACTGACCCTGTAAATCTACATTTTCATAGCCTAAGAAAATCCTATAGGACGGCGAAGCATAAATAATAATACCATCCTCGTTAGTTATAATGATTAAGTCATTTGTATTTTCAGTTATAAGACGGAATGTGCGTTCAATATTTTTTAATTCCGTTAACATTCTTTTCTTGTCCGTAATATCATAGTTAATGGATAAATATTGCTCTGTCTTGCCAAATTCATTTTTTAACGGAACAATCGCTGCTTCTACCCAATAATCTGCATGATATTTTGTACGGTAGCACAGCTCACCTCGCCAGATATTCCCCGCTCCAAGCGTTTTATTAATTAGATGCAATAAATCCTCAGTATGGTAACTAGGTTCGATTAACTTATAAGGTTGACCAATAAGCTCCTCCGCCGTGAAGCCTGACGCATTTAAAAATAGATCATTTACTTCATTTATTATGCCATCAACATCCCATATTGCAATGGCTGTTGCAGAGTTCAAAGCAGCCTTAAAAACTTCTAATCCATGTGATTTTGAACGTAATTCTGCTTTTTGCTCCGTAAATTGTGTGAAATCTTTCATAATAAGAAAAATCGCAAATGAATTATCTCCTTGCATCACCGGAGAAAGAGATATTAAATAAATGCGCTCTTTTTTCTCCAATGTATGAAGCTTGATAAGTTTTTCTCCAATATTTTCGCCCATTGCTGCTCTTTGTAGATAAGTTTGAATATTTTTTATCTCATCTTTAGGGACAATTGGTAAATCAATAAGCAATTTCTGTTTTACCGCGTCGTTATCTAATCCGAAATCTTCCATGAAGCTCGAATTTACTTCATAAACAGTCCCTTCTGCAGATAAAATGACAGTTGAGAAAAAGGCATGGTCAAACATTGAGCGCATAAATAAAAACTTATCCTCAATATTACGGTCATAGAGAATCTCTTTTGTGATGGCTAAAATATAGTTCTCATCCTTGTATTTAAGCGGACGAACAGATGTCTCATATTTTCGAATCTCCGATTTATAATAAGCATAATCCACATAATCGATTTGAGCATGTTTCATAATGGCTTGACAATAATATTCCTGAATTATTGAAAAATTGCGACTTGAGGTAACGGTAGAAAGCATTTTCCCAATCGCCTTATCTGATAACAAAGCTTGAGCTGCTTGATTTAAGCGAATATATTGATAATCGTCTCCTACCTTTTTCATAAGAAAGACAAAATCCTTGCCAATAAATAATTCATTAAATAATTCTTCGCTTAAAAGATACTCCATGCTGTCACCCCCATAAGTCGTTAAAGTTGAAAAAGAATTATTATATTAATGTTTATTTATACAAAAAAATCAATAATACTATTATAACATATTTTGAATGAAATACTTCGTTTGAATTACAGTTATTATATCCTTTTTAGGGTATTTTTTGATAGTTTACCTCTTTTCAAGAAATTAAATAATGCAAAAGAAATAGGAAGACTATTATACTTTAGTAAAAATTGATATGATAGACTTAATATTCCTAAAAATTTTTCATACAAAATTAAGTATTTATAGCATAATTTACTTTTTCAGAATTAACTGACTATTAAACTTAATTTTTGTTTTAGCGAGTAAAATGATTGCATTAAACAGTAGGAATGTTATATTATATTAAAAAAACTAGCCTTTTTTCGGTATGGTCGAAAATCAGTAAGACAGCGGGAAATTATGGATATCATAGTTATAACGTCTAGATCTTTGGGTTTTAATTCCAGTACGAATTTTAGTTTTCTTCTTTATGTTTCAACGGAATTGTTTTAACTACCCTAGTAAAGGAGGCGTTTCGTATGCTTAAACATCGAGACCTACATGAATGTACAGAGCTTTATGAGCTATTATCACACCCTTCTGTTTTCCCATTTGTTCGTCAAAAAGCCACATCTGCTGATGAATACTGGTTTATGACAAAACAACTGATTGAAGAAGAAGCGAAGGGATTCGCTATTTCTAGGACCATTACTGATGATTGGGGTCAACCAATCGGCACCATTAGCATTCATGATGTTGAGCAAGGTGCAGGCTTTTTAGGAACATGGATTGGGCTCCCTTATCAAGGCAAAGGTTATAACCAAAAAGCAAAGATGCTATTTTTAAACGAATTATTTTTTGACTATAATTTCCATACAGTTTTTCTCCGTATACGTGTTGAAAATAAAAAATCTCAACGTGCAGCTTTAAAGTTACCTTATGTCGTGAGTGCAAATGAAAGTCACCCTACATTATTATCACAGGTTAACAGTGGTAAAGCGCAATTTAATTTATATAAAATCCCAAAAGACTTGTTCTATCTGACAACAGCTAACGAAATGCTAGAGGGCGAAGAACAAGCGATGTAAACTCAATAAATTAATTTCTTCTATAAAATAAGCTATGTGTTCTGTCATATTGACTGGCACATAGCTTTTTTAGTGGTAATTAATTGAATAGGTTATGTCTGTTAAAAGACTACTTTTTATATTGTAAGATTAATTCTGCCATTTCTTTTGGTGTTTTTGGTCTTTGTGTTTTTTTCATGGTTGTTACCATGTCCTCTTTATGCTTAGTCAATACATGTACTGATTTTTTAAAGGATTCCTTTGTAAGTTCTTCCTCTTCTAAAACTTCTGCATAGCCTTGCCTTTTAAATAAATTTGCATTTAAGATTTGATCACCGCGGCTCTTTTGTGCAGATAACGGCACCAATAACATCGGCTTATGAAGAGCTAAAAATTCGAATATAGAATTAGAGCCTGCACGTGAGACGATAAAGTCTGCCGCATGCAATAAATCCGGTAACTCCGTTGTTACATATTCAAATTGCTTATACCCTGGCATAGATGTTAGTTCCTTGTCAAAATTGCTCTTACCACACAAATGTATAATTTGAAATTGCTTTAAAAGCTCTGGTAAATTTTGACGCAATGCATCATTTAAGACAACTGAGCCTAAGCTCCCCCCCATCACAAGTAAAACGGGTTTTAATGTTGTAAAGCTGCAAAGCGATAATCCCTTTGCCCTCTCTCCCATAAATAATTCTTGGCGAATGATAGATCCTGTGCAAGTTGCCTTTTCCTTTGGAAGATGCTGTAATGTCTCTTCAAAAATGGTAAAGATATGTGAGGCAAATGGCAAGGCAATTTTATTGGCCAACCCTGGTGTCACATCCGACTCATGAATAACCACTGGAACGCCTGCAAGTTTCGCAGCCATCACTACAGGGACAGATACAAATCCACCCTTTGAAAAGATCACTTGCGGTTTCACTTTTTTGATAATACGAAAAGCTTGCATCAATCCAGCAAGCACTTTAAACGGATCAGTAAAATTCTTCATCGAAAAATAACGACGCAATTTCCCACTTGAAATTCCGTAAAACGGAACGCTAGGAAATGCTTCGCCTATTAATTCCTTTTCAATGCCCTGCTCTGAGCCAATATAGTGGACATCATAACCTAGTTCTTGTAAAGAAGGGAGTATCGCCTGATTGAGTGATACATGACCAGCTGTCCCTCCACCGGTTAAAATGATTGTTTGTTGTTTCACTTAAATTCTCCTATTCCTAAAAAGCCATAGTAGCATCACTACTTAGTGTTTACAGTCTTTTATTTTACTATATGCAGATAAAAAGATATAGATGAAGCTTTTAACTTTCCAGCTTTTCATTATTGGAATAGGCTGTATTTGGCTTTCCTACAGTATTCCTTTTACTGAATTGACGTAATAACACTCTTTCATTAAAAGTATTTAATGCAAAGAAGAAATACCAATTACCCGATCAAGCAGCTTAGATATGTGGAAGTTTAATGGTACAATAGCTTAAAAAAGATAGAAAGGTTTTTATATGAAAATAATTGATTTAACGCATACAATAACTGAAAATATGCCAGTTTATCCCGGTACAGATCAACCATCATTAAAAATAATATGTAATCACGAAAGGAACGGATTTAAAGAGACGTCCCTGACTATGGCTTCCCATACAGGAACACATATGGATGCTCCTAATCATATTTTTGCACACAGAACTACTTTGGATTTAATTCCAGTAGAGCATTTCTTGGGTAAAGGATTAGTTATCGATTGTAGCGATCTTCAAGATGGTCAGAGAATAACAATTGAACGAATCAATAAAGTGAAGGAACAAGCTGATCAAGCTGATTTTCTTTTATTCTATACCGGTTGGAGTCGGTACTGGGGTACAGATAAGTATTTTGATAACTACCCTTACATGACTGTAGAAGTTGCTGATTACTTGATCCAAAGTAAGAAAAAAGGTGTTGGTCTCGATGTAATAAGTATTGATTCTATGTCGGATGAAAATTTAACGAACCATAAGAAAGTATTAGCTAATACCGATTTTGTCATCGTTGAGAATTTAACAAGACTTGGAGAAATTGGCCATGATTTATTCATGTTCTGTGCTCTACCTATTAAGTATGAAGATGCAGATGGTGCTCCTGTGAGATCAATTGCAATTTTAAGTAAATAATATCTAGTTACGATTCTTCCTATTAGCCCATCAAGAAATGGTCTTTCGATATTATATTGGTTAACTGTTGTTTGTCGGTTTTGTATCTAAACTTTGGACCATTCGGTTTTTGGATCAGACTTGTTGTAGGAATTACAACAGAACCAACTACTTTATTAATCAAATGTATAATATACTTCTTTAATAAAGAGCAAACTAAAATCATGGTTTGCTCTTTTTCTTTTGTTAGGAAATGATCACTAACGTAGAACACCCGTACGAATGATTTTGATCTTAACTTTAGGTTCTAATTGCAAAGATGCATATTCATTGTGCCATTCCTCTTTAAACATTTTTGGATGGTAAGCACGGAGATAACGCCCAATTCCAAGCGTATCAGATTTGTAGGCTTGTAGGATTTGCAACACTTCTTGAAATTCTGCTTGTAGCTTTTCTTGAATCATATTTTGAACATCTTGTAGAATATTTTCTTTATATAAATGGTCATGTGCAAATTCGTCCACTTCAATTTCAATTGTATAGTCCATGGTTATTTTCTTTAATTTTTCATGTACATTCCATTTTCGCTTCACATGTATCACTTCAGATGTGATGGGCATCTCTCGTCCATTAGTCTTCCACATATAGGTTAATCGTGCATGTTGACTTGCTTGGTTCAACAATAGCAGCATGATTAATGACTGTTTAGGTGTTAAAACTTTCCCTGTAAAAATTTGTCCTGAAAATAAAGCGACTCCTGCAACCTTTGCTTGCTTTCCATCCTCATTTAGCGAGATATAAGGAAGAGCAATATCTTTTGTATCCTCAAATAACATTGAGCCTACTGTCTGTAAATCAAGCTTAGGATAAATTGTATTATGCTCTGTACTTTCAATAAAACGCTGATAATAACCCCCTGCACTTTCTGCCAACTCTTTTGTAAGCTCAATATAAGGTTTTACATCCCCATCAGTGATCGCAATTTTGATAGATATAGGATTTTGGGGGTCACGAAAATATATATCTAATGCATCATACAATGGCGATTTAACTGTATCTGCAGAAATAAGTATAGTTGATAACTCTGACAAATCGAGCGTTTGATCTATTTTTAAATCAGCATTACTCCGAACATCACGTGGCGACATACCATTAGCTTCAATAATCATAATTTCACTTTGATTTTCAGTTATATTTGAATAAGCATAGTAGCCAGTATAATCACCAATATTTCCATTGATTCCAACCAAGGTCACTACAGAAGAGTTTTTATACAGCCGTTCATCCCAGCAGCCAACAAGTAATAATGTCAGAGCTGATGAAAGAATTATCCCCTTTCGGTACACTTTTTCCCCCTCCATTTATTCCAATAAATAATGAATAACGGTAACAAAAAGGAAAACAAAATAAAAAGATAATGCAATGAATTTTTTATGATTTCAATCCTTCTAAATTGTATAAAGAAATGCGGAATGATTGCCAACAATATATGATACACGACAATACCTAATTTCGGTCTTTTTCTATGCTTTCTAAAATGAAGTATTCGAAAAGAAAGTCCATAAATCATAACTGTTACGATTGACCATGACAACCAAATATAAACGAAAAAAATATCTAGTCTCTTTACAAATGTTACCTCCTGAGCCTTTAAAATATAAATCATAGGCTCAGGGATTAATTCAATCTCATCTAACGCAAAAAACATCTGTGAAAAAAGAACTGAAATCACATAAAACACAAAAATAATTGCTTGATAAATAAACAATGGTCTGCCCTTTACCTGTAATTCATGTTGTACAAAAGGACGATAAAGTAAATACATCTCAATTCCAAAAAAAGCATACGAGCTATGAATAATGCCTATTAATAGCTGTTCATGATGCTGAAAATCTAGTGGAAACAGATTGGTCCATTTTAAATCTGGTACTGCTAACATCAAAAAAATAACAAACAAAAGAATAATGGGAATAAGCATAACCCCAATGTTAATAACTGTTTCAGGTCTACTTAGATTGGCATATAGAGAAAGTGAAACAATGATAAGGATCACTACCCATTCAGGTGTCTGTGGTAAAACCCAAGAAGCTAATACATACTCCATATACGCTATAAACATGGCAGTTATCAAAAACCAGTAAATTGTATAAACCCATTGAAAAAACATATTTAAATTGAAGTACATGTAATTTCGTTCAAAAAAAACCAACAATCCATAGTGCATAAGACACGTAACTATAAATATAAACCAAGCATTATTTTTACTTTCACTTATTAGCGGTGTTTGAAAAGATATATAGACTATTCCAGTCTCTATAATAAATAACAATAAAAAAAATTGAGCCTTCGACAAAGAAAAATTCATGGTGTTTCCCCGTTCTTTACACGGTCATCCTTTGGTGGATTAAAAGATGAAACTTGGACAGTTGGTTTAATAAAGGGCCCTCTCGCAAAAACTTTATATACCTCCTTTGGTTGAAAAGGTACAATTGGTGAAAAATAGGGCTGTTTTAATGAAGACAAGTTGATGAGATGAATAAGCAAAATTACCACACCCACTACAATGCCTAAAAAGCCAAACAATGAAGCTAACACCATGAAAGGAAAACGTAACATGCGAATCGTTGTATTCATCTCTACAGAGGGTACTACATAGCTTGAGATAGCTGTTAACGCAACGACAATGACCATTAAATTAGATACTAAGCCTGCACTAACAATAGCATCTCCAATGACTAATCCCCCTACTATCCCAATGGTCTGACCAACAGATTGGGGCAATCTAATACTTGATTCACGAATTAACTCCATAATAATTTCTAAGATGAGTGCTTCGATTAAAGGTCTGTATGGAATATTATTCACATCATTTTTCACTTGATTGCTGAGTTCTAATGGTAGTACCTCAAAGTGGAAGCTAATAACCGCAATATAAAAAGCTGGTAAAAAAACAGCTGTGATAAAGGATAGTAATCGAACCAATTTGTAAAATGAACCTACCAAAACACGGCCATTATAGTCATCTGGCGTCTGATAAAAAGAAAAAAACGTCACCGGAGCAATTAAAGCAGTTGGT
The DNA here is from genome assembly GCF_058803665.1 of Lysinibacillus sp. GW821-FHT14F06. Classification (NCBI taxonomy): domain Bacteria; kingdom Bacillati; phylum Bacillota; class Bacilli; order Caryophanales; family Bacillaceae; genus Lysinibacillus; species Lysinibacillus sp. GW821-FHT14F06. The sequence continues at coordinate 120,086 of NZ_JBXAPF010000004.1, read as the reverse complement.
GAAATATTGGTCATGACAACAACCTTACCCTCTACTAAATTGGCGATAACACGATCTGGATGTTCAGTATTTAACAATTGCGGAAAAGGAGATAAAACGGAATCTTCCAAAGCATCACTAAGTTGCCCTAAACTATAAAAATAATCTATATTCATAGTAGCAATTCGCTTTTTCATCTCTTGTAACGTCTCTGGTTTTACAACTCCATCCATATAGAGGTAGTAGGCCTTTGTTTTCGTTTCATTTCCAATAGAAAAGGCTTTAACAACAAGTGCTGGATTATTTACCCGCTTTCGCAACAAAGCTAAATTAGTATCAACGCTTTCTACAAGACCCTCATGTGAGCCTCGTAGTATATGTTCATTATTAGGCTCATCAGGATTACGGTGCACTTCATTTAAAATAGTCAGGGTCAGCATTCTTTCAAATTCGGGCAAAATGACAAGTGTTTCACCTTTACATATACGTTCTATTGCATATGGTAAGGAAAAAGGCTCAAGAGTTGTTATTAATGATTCACTCCAAAAGGGCTTTTGTGTATCTAAACGTGCGTAAATCGTATCTAATACGCTTTGTACTTCTTTTGTATCTACAAGTGAGGAATAAAAGCATAAAATTGCAGATGTATTATTATGCCAATCCACCTGTCTTATTGTAAAATCAGTTGAATGATAGAATGCTTTTTGTAGACTTTTCATCATTAATTCCACCTTATCCATAAAACGCCCCCCATACTGGTGAGTATAGGCAATTGCGTCTATTTTCAAACAATCTCTCTACCGATTCATGATCAAATAATGTGACTTGAAATTTAAATTAAAACCGCTTTGCAGGAAGAGAGGTAGGACATCATAAAATTGAGGTAGCAACAAATAAGTTTAATTCTTTACATCATATGGGAAAAGCCATACACAAGAAAGCACGCAGAATCGTTTAAGTAGTACATCTAAGTGTTATTCTCTAAGAAGAAGATAATCAACAGAAGGCACTAAAAAAGCCAATTTACATCACATTTTTTGTGACAAATCGACTTCTTCAGTGCCCTCTTATCAAAATTGGAGCTTTTAAGCAGACTCTATCGTTTTTTAAAAAAAGCTTCTATATCTTCAAAGGTAAATGGTGTATCCTGTATTTTTTCATGATTATTGTGCAAGGTCGTCATACGATTTATGATAGGAGCTAATCTCCCCTCCTCTTCCTGCTTTATTTTAAACGCCACACCATAAGAGTACACTTCAAAATTTTCCTCAAGTGTCCATCGTAAAGTGCCTTTTAGCTCAAAGGATTGCTTCATTAATACAAAACTAAATTTAAATGTCATCCTACTATTTATCGGTAATTTTAATGAAGAACGGATTTTCATGCCGCCTAAACTAATATTCTCGATTAGAATCGGTGTGTTTCCAATGTCTACCTTCTTCTGATTGATCTTGATAATTGTCATCGTTCCCATCACAAAGGCAGGAAAATTAAATCGATAATAAGCTCGTCGCTCCACAATTGGTTTCTTGTTCTCCTTTGTGATTTGAGGTGTTAAAAAACCCTTTTGAAGCATTTTCTCAAAGATAGCTGCAGAAACTGGCTTTGAAAAAATATTGCCTTGAACAACATCACATTCCTGCTGCTTTAAAAACAGGTATTGCTCATAGTTGTCTACCCCTTCCGCCACTACTTTCATTTCAAGCATTTTGGCTAAATATATTGTGGAAGACACTAAACCATTATCTATTTTATGATCATGATGGATATTGCGGATAAAAGCTCGATTAATTTTGATAGATGTTGGTTTGAATGTTCTTAATGAGTCAAGTGAGGAATAGCCAGTTCCAAAATCATCTATAGCAATTTTCACACCAAGCTTTTGTAATTCTAATAGCGTGGTCAGGACACTCGTGCTATTTTTTAATAAGGTGCCCTCAGTTATTTCTAATTCTAAATAGCCCGCTGAAATATCATTCAATGCTAATTGCTCTTTTATTAGCTCAACAAACCCTTTTTTCATGAAGCGGACTGGTGAAATATTAATAACAATTGTACGTAATACATGACCGCGTTCACGCCATTCTTTCAAAGACGCACAAGCCTTTCGAATCACCCAATCTGCTATTGTATGGATCATATGATTTTCTTCAGCCAGTGGAATAAATTCGCCTGGTGAGACAACGCCCCATTCATTATGGTGCCAACGAATTAAAGCTTCTGCCCCATAAATATTCCCCTTCTGTGGCTCCACTAATGGTTGAAAATAAAGCTCAAATTCCTCGTTTAGAAGGACATGATGCATATCACGATCAAGTACAAATTGTTTATAGGAGCTAATATCATCAGAGATGGAATAGACGTAATAATTATTTCGTCCTCTCTGTTTCGCATAGCATAGTGCAGAATAGGCGTTTTCTAATAGGGTAACTCTATTCAAACCTTCCTCTGGATAGAAGGTGATGCCAATACTTGCTGAAATATGGAGCTCATAATCTCTGACAATGGTCATAGCTTCAAAGGATTTTAAAATACGATTTGCTAGGGCGTAAATATTATTTTTACTACTATATTTTTTAATAAGGATAATAAAATAATTGCTATTTAATCTTGCGATAAAGCCATTCTCAGGGATAAGAGAACTCAACCGCTTGGCAATGAATTGTAACACTTCATCCCCAATTTGAAAGCCCAGAGCCTGATTAATAACATGAAAGCGATTGATATCAATATAAAGCACTGCAAAAGGATCCATACTATGACAAAAGCTATCCATTTTTTCATATAAGCTTAAATGATTAGGTAAACCCGTCAATTCATCATAATGAACTAAAAAATTCAATTTTTCTTCACGTTCAATTTCTGCTGTTATATCTGTGACTAAGCCAAAAATATGATTAACCTCTCCATCCTCGTTAAGTCGCGGTACAATTTGCTCTAACAGCCACTTTGTAGAACCGTCTCTATAAAATAAACGATAGATTACCTGATAACTTTTCCCTAAAGCTAAATACTCTGTATATTCTAATACCTCCTGTAGATGTGCAGGGTGTATTCGTTTAATCCATGCTTCTGAGTCTTCGTATAATGTTTTTAACGGTATGCCTAATATATTTTCTAATCCTTGTGACGCATATAGTATCTTACCTCTTATCGAATCTCTCATCCAAATACCTGCATCTAAATTGTCAAAAATATAACGATAGCTTTCAATATTATCCTTTAATGCTTGTTCGAGTTCTTTAAAGGCTGTATTGTCCTTAACAACACCAACCATTTTAAAAGGCTCATTATTTTTCCAAATAACCTCTGCAACAGCTTTTAAATAACGTAATTCATTTGTTTTGCCATGATAAATCCGAAACTCACTGTCAAATTTCTCTTGTCTTAAAGATTGCTGAAAAGTTTGATACGTACTTTCATAATCATGCGGATGTATAAATTGAAATGGCTTATCAATCCCATCTTCAGAAGATTGATCAAAACCAAAAATACGGTAAAAATTATCTGAACAATACAACTTGTCCTGTTTTATAAAATATTCCCAACTACCTGCCTCTGCTATATGCTGGGCATCATTTAAATGCTTTTCGTGTAAAAAAAATTGATTTTTTAATTCTGTAAGTCTCGTTATATCTTCAATGATTAAATAGATACCCTCAGATCTATGATTGTCAATTTTAATCGGGATGAATGTTAAAGATAGCGTCTTATAGCCACCATCCTGCTGTAACATTTCAATTTCAAGCTTTTCACTCTTACCACGTAAAGTTTGATGGAACGCTCTCTTTAAACGTTTATAATTTTCTTCCGGGAAAATTTTTTTAAAATCTTCAGAATGCCGAGGTCGATAATGTAAAATTTGATAGAGTTCTTCTTTATTTATATAAATAATTTCACCATCTGACGAAAAGACGATAATCATATCGGGATGATATTTTGCTAAAGACAGGGCATATTCAAATAAAATAGTATTGTGAACAGGCTCTAATGCTAGCTGATGACTATTTTCATCCTTCAAAAAGAATTGTTTTAATAAATTATTTTTCTTCATACAATTCACCTCTTTCAGCTTTTTTCACCTATCATAAGAATAATTCCCTAAAAACAATTATAAAAACTAGTTAAAACCTCCTAATTACAGATTATAGCCTCTATGAAGAAACATGAACATGATTTTCGGATAGTTAAACAAAACATACTAACATTGTAGAAGTAATAAACCACCCAAGTGTCCATCAACATTCCCCTATTCTTTCTAATGGACCTGTTTTTTCTCCTAACGTTATCATTCTCAGTCTCATCTGTGACGTTAATCAACTTTTACAAATGGCAAACATTTTAACAAATGTCATCCACAACTTTTGGTGATGAGCCAATTAAAAATAAAATTACCAAAAAATGATTTACATATGTTTTTTTACAGTCTATAATGCAGTTAACATTTATTAACCGGTTAAAAAGGAGATTATCACATGAAGCAAAAGTCTATTTCAATTATTGAAACTTATGAACAATTAAAAGCTATAAGTGACCCACTTAGAACAAAGATGCTTATGTATTTGGTCGAACAGCCCTATACAGTACACATGCTAGCCAATGAACTTAACCTGTCCAGAGCCAAGATTCTCTATCATATTCGTGAATTGGATAAATATGGAATAATAAAGCTAGTAAGAACCGAAGAACGAGGAGGAAATTTATTAAAGTACTATCAAGCAATAGCAAGAGGGTTTATCCCTGCAGACCATTTGCTTAATTATGTTGAGTCTAAAGAAGCTACAAGACAATCATTTTTAGAAGTGTTAAGTCGTGCTAAAACGCGTGTGTTAACCGCACCTGATGAAACATTCAAATTACATTCTTCAAATGTTGAAGAATGGAACAATCTATCCCTCCAAAATGAATTTACAGTGAGCCAAGAAAAGTTCCTGGAATTCACCAAAAAATATAGAGCTCTTCTAGAAGATTTAATTAGCGATAACACTGAAGAAGAAAAACAACATTATTATTTAATGACGACTGCGTTTCAAATTGAAGAGCCTATTTTTACGAAAAAGAATTAAGGTTATATTATTTTTGTAATGGAGGGATTGGATTGAGTAATCAGGAAGTACTTTGGTCACCCCCGGAGGAAGAAAAATCTTCATCTCTATTGAAAAATCGCTCTTTTATATTTCTATGGCTATCAAGTACAACCTCTTTTGTGGCTTTATCTAGCTATTTATTTGCTGAACAATGGTATATTATCACTGTCTTGAAAATGGAATCGGCACTTGGAATAGTTTTGATGATAACGATGATTTTTCGCGTTCTCTTTATGACTGTTGGAGGGGTTTGGGCAGACCGGTATAGAAGGTCACGTATTATGCTTGTTTCAAGCCTTATCCGATGCGTCATAGTTATTGTTATGATTTTCTTCCTTCAAATGAGCATCCTTGAAATTTGGTCGCTTATTGGTTTTGCCATATTATTTGGAATTGTAGATGCCTTCTTTTCCCCAGCCAATACGTCACTGCTGCCTTTGTTAGTGCCGAACAGTTTAATAACAAAAGCTAATTCATTTATACAAAGCTCAAATCAGATTGCCATGTTTTCTGGACCTATGATAGGCGGATTGATTTTATCTAAAGGATCGTTTAGTCTTTTATTTTCAATTATTGCAGCATTTTTGTTCATGACCTTCCTATTTTCATATTGTATTGGTGAGCAAAAAAAGCAGGCTCCCTCAAATAATAGTTCTACTAAAGGCGAACTATTAGATGGGCTAAAGTATGTTTGGAATATGTCATTTCTGAAAAACATGCTCATAATTCTTATAATCGTTAATTTCTTCTTCTTTGGTCCTCTTCAAATGGGGATTCCTCTTATAATTAATAATGTACTTCATGGAGAAGCATTGCATTTAAGCTTTTTACAGAGTTCGTATCAGGGAGGAATGCTGGCAGGGGCGGTAACAGTAGGAATAGTTAATTTCAGAAAAAAAAGAGGTTTATCGATCTTAATAATTATCAACGTCCTTGGAATTTGTTTATCCTTACTTGGATACATTCATTTTCTTTGGCAAGGTATTTTTTTATTATCAATCATGGGGATACTTTCTTCTATCATCAATGTATCACTAATTTCAATCATTCAAGAAAAGAGCCAAGAAGATAGAATTGGCAGAGTGATGAGCCTCGTTAACGCATTTTCGAATGGACTTGTCCCACTCTCCTATGCTTTTGTTTCTATTGCCCTTGTTATGGAATTGACTATCTCCAGTATAATGTTGTATTGCGGATGTCTAATTATATGTATATCTTTGTTGTATATATTTAAGCCAAACGTTATTAAAAGTGTTGATTAAAAGTGGTCAAATGTAGTGGAATTTCAATTTCCGCTCCAGATTAGCGTTGAGCTAATTCCTAGCCTTGCTTTAATGCTTTAATTACTGTAAATAAGAGTGATATGCCAGTAGGCTCATGCTATATGAAATGGTTGATTGGAGTGGAGACTGGGCGACTCTTTGGGATTTGTGTCGAGGGCACTGAAATAGTTTCGCGCATCTAATATGAATATAAAAAAGATGTCCACTAAGCCTTTAATGACTAAGTGGACATCCTTTTATACTATGAAGCTATTCAATTTATACGATTATTTTTGAATAAATTGTTGTGTCCAGTAGTTACCTGTTTTCACATAACCAACACCAATATGTGTAAAGCTACCATTTAAGATATTCGCACGGTGACCTGGTGAATCCATCCAAGCTTGTACGACTTCTTGAGGTGTACGTTGACCTTGTGCAATATTTTCACCTGCACTCTTATACGTAATACCTAAAGCTTTCATACGATCAAATGGTGAACCAAAAGTTGGGCTTGTATGTGAAAAATATTTTTTAGATTGCATATCTTGTGATTTTTCACGAGCAGCTGCCATCAATTTATCATCTGTTTTAAATGGTGCTAGACCGGCTTTTGTACGTTCAGCATTCGTTAATTTTACAACTTCTTGTTCAAAAGCATTCACATCTGAAGTAGTTGTTGATGGTGTAGTTTGAGCGGGTTTAGTAGTTGTATTATCTTTTTGAGTCGTTTGTGTATTGTTATTTGTTGTTTGATTATTTTCTGGTACTTGTACTTCTTTTGATGGTGCTTGTGTTTGTGGTTGTTTAACTACCCACTTATGATTTGACCACTGATTTGACCATTTATAAGAATAAACAACTTTATTACAGTCTGTAGTTGTGTTCCCCTCTGTAGTATTTTCTGCAGCGGAAGCCATTTGAATTGGAGCTGCTAATAAAAATGTTGCACAAATTGCAGTTAGTGTTTTTTTCATTTTTGCAATTCCTCCTTCTCTGCCACTTATCGTAAATGATGATTTTATTTAATTTCTTACCAACATCTGCTAAGGTCACCATCGAAGCAAAGAATTCGCGTAAAACAGGGGTTTTTTTGTCATAATTTTTAGCAGGTTTCACCAATCTATGAAATACTTACGTTTTAAATTGGGTTGACACCTCTCAAAAGCTAGCGAATATTTTCAATATTTTAATAACGGATTGCTATTCAAAATCCTAGAAATTTTATCGAAAATATTCTCTTTGATTAATAGAAAATGGATGAAGATAGTAGGATCTATCGTTATCTGACGCAAAAAAACTGCCATTCTTGCTAAAAGAAAGACAATTACAACATGTCTATTTTAACAGGAAGCGGCAGATATGATTTTTTATCTTGATTTAGCAAATCTTTACTGTGTGAAAGCGCTGAGACAGCAACATACACTGAGTGACCAACATCACATTAGCTCAAAGTCCATGACGGAAGTCACGGATTTTGAAATATCCGGACGCATTGTTTACCTGTGCAAAAGCGAAGCGACAGCAACAAATGTTTTCAGTAACGAAAGCATAGCGGCAGCTACAATTACGCTGGGACGTCATTGATACTTGTTTAATGAATACCAATGACGTTTACATCCCCTACATTTTCTCCAATGATAACTAATTTTGCTGGCATTTTTACGTATTCAGGCAGCCATTGGACCATTCCATATGCATATTGAAATAACATGGGGTTTCTTATACCTTCAATTGGTACGTACCCTTTCATACGATAGACCGTATCAGGTAATGAACGTACCCAATTCTCAAAATGTTCTTGCGTAAAATCTATATCCTTAAATTCAACTAATCTTGACCCCAGATGCATGGATGCAATTGGTGATTTCACGATATCACTTTTGTCCACTTGTGCAGTTGCCTTTAAATCTTCTAAAAGTCGTAACGGTACTCGGCCATTTGTTGTTTGTAAAATAAAAGCATGTGGATTATAGCCCTGTAACTCATAAATTACACGAGCCTGCTCCGCCTCTGTTAATAAATCCATTTTATTGGCCAATAATAGATGAGCATGACGGATTTGCTCCATAAATAAAGAGCGCACTTGTGGTGTTAACGTCTCACGATTCAACCAAAGCTTTGAATCTGCCACAGTGACAATTCCCTTCACATTCAATTTTTCTGCAAATAACGGCGAATAGACGGCATCTAATGCTTCTACAGGATGTGCAGCACCTGTTGTTTCAATAATCAGTACATCAAACTCACTATCCATTAATAGTGATTGAATTTGTGCTTCTGTTTTTTCCGCACCAGAACAGCAGATACAGCCCTCTAGCATCTCTTTCAACGGAATATCCTTTTCAACAGCCTGTGAATCAAATGGCAGCTTCCCAAGTTCATTCATTATAACTGCTGGCTTTAAGTTTTTTTCCTTCAATTGTCGTATTACATCAGTGAGCATAGAAGTTTTTCCACTACCTAAAAAACCACTAAATAAATAAACGTCCTTCACAATCTTTACCTCCTATAAAAAAAGCTGTCGCACAGATCGTTTATAACGAATGCTGCGACAGCTACTTCTTTAGTTTGTAGTTTCCTCAGTTTTTGCTGGTGATCCAGTAAGCAGTTCTTTTGCTTTTAACAATTGAGGATCATCTGCTTTTATTTTTGCACGTAATGCATCCATTAAAGCATACGTCGTATCTCCAGTTAAAATGCCCGTTTCATCCAGTCCATTTTTATCTTGCAGTTTTTTCACTGCTCGTTCTGTATATTGATCGAAATTACCATCTACTTTACCAGGCTCGTATCCAAGAACCTCTAACATCTCTTCTGCCGCTTTTATAGAGTCAGACTGTAAGCCCTCTTTCATTTCAAGAGCTGGATCGAGATATGGTAATGATGCATAGGACGGATATGGTACTTTTACATCTGGCGCAATACCTTTTTCGTTAATCCAGTTACCATTTGGTGTTAGCCATTTGCCTGTTGTAAATTTAAGATTTGAACCATCTTTTAGTGGTGTAATATTTTGCACAGTTCCTTTACCGAAAGATGTCTCACCAACAACTTTAGCACCAATAGATTCCTTTAAAGCACCTGCTAAAATTTCAGATGCTGATGCACTACCATTATCGACAAGTACGGTTACAGGTAGATTGTATTTCTCCCCTGCAATAGCATTTGTGATTTTTGGCTCCTCGTCTTTTTGTTGTACTTGAACAATTGGTTTACCCTCTGGTACAAATAAATTAGAAATTTCTATTGCGGCCTCTAGGTAACCGCCAGGGTTTTGACGTAAATCTAAGACAATTCCCTTCATATCTTTCCCTTTATACTCAGCAAGTATTTTTTCAAGCTCTTTAGCTGTGTTTTGACTAAATGAAGTTATTTGGATATGTGCAATATTACCATCAAGCATCTCACCGTACACGGTTTCAACTGGAATATCATCACGAATAATTGTCATTGTTATAGGCTCCGTATTGTTGCCACGTTTTACAGTTAATTTCACAGGTGTCCCTTTTTCACCACGAATAAGGGCGACAGCCTCAGAAGCACTAAATCCTTGAATGCTTTTCCCATCTACCGTTAAAATTATATCTTTTGGTAATAGTCCTGCCTTTTCAGCTGGAGAATTTTTGATAGGTGACACAACTGTAATAAAGCCGTTACGTTCTTGAATTTCCGCACCAATTCCTTGGAAGCTAGAAGATAAGCCAGAATTAAATTGGTCTGCTTCTTCTTTCACCATAAAATCAGAATATGGATCATCTAACGCATCAAACATGCCATTAATAGCACCATTGACTACTTTTTCATCATCAATATCTTTATAATAATTTTTCTTAAGTAAATCAAAGGCCTCATATAGCTTTGTAAATTCCGCACGTTCAATCGGTACTTTTACTTCCACTACTTTCTTCTCGCCGAACGTTAATGCGAAAATCGTTAAGCCTGCAGTAATAAGGATTGTAAAGAACATCAGCATGATAAATTTAAACGGTTTTAATTGTATAAATTGTCCTGCTGGTTTTACTTCGTTCTGGGTTTGTTCTTCCTGCTGTTCTATACTATCTTTTTTCTGTTCATCCATCTTGATTGTCACCACTCTCATATACACTAACTTGTTGTCACACACTATTACCATCTTAACAGGTTATAGAGAAGACGAAAAGAAAAAGACAGTCAAAATTCACGCCAATTCTTGTCCGTCAACTATTCCCCAATAGCTTCAGCTGCTTACAATTATGTATCAATTGCGCCCTAGCGTAATTGTAGCTGCCGCTATGCTTTTGCTACAGAAAACATTTGTTGCTGTCGCTTCGCTTTCGCACAGATAAACAATGTGTCCGGATTTTTTTCGAGCTCGCTCGAAAAGCTCCTCTTCAAAATCCGTGACATCCGCCAGGGGCTTTGGGCCAACAGATGTTTTTTGTGCGAAAGCGTAGTGCTAACGCAGCGGCAGCAACATGATGTTGGTCACTCAGGCGTTTTCACATGAAGTGAAGTTCTTAGCCTGAGTTCCCCTATTTCAGTCGGCATTTGTACGCCCACTGAATAGAAAAATAATCGCATTCATCTCGCCACCCTATAGAGGTGAGAGTATTCTGTATCTGTCGCTATGCTTTCGATACAAAAACATTTGCTGAATCAAGATAAACACTTCTTCTGGTTACCATATAGAGAAAGATGTCTTTAGAGGCTTTACCTAGACACCTCTCTCCTCTGTTAAGTTAAGGTATATAATGGTACTGCTTTTCTATTTTACTCGATTCTTAGAAGCAGTCAACTATATACACATAGAATATTAGAATTCAATTAATGCTTAAGCATCTTTTATATACGTAACTTGCGCCAATCTTGCAGTTTTTATTTTATTTTCTGCGGTTTTTACTGCATTCATTCCTGTAAAAGTTCCCGTTTTAATACGATACTTTGTACCATCTTGCTCAATGTAGACAAGCCAGCCAAAAGTAAGTTTCATAACCTTTGCTGCGCTTTCCGCCGCCTGAAACGTATTATAGGTTCCTGTTAAAATACGATATTTTAATGTTTCAACAGGTGGATTTTGTGTATTACCAGCTTTTTTAATCATCTCTATAAATTGAGACCAAGAAACTTTTCCAGCACGCATATTCCGAGGACAATTTTTACCGCTAAAATAATGATGCTGAACAATGTTTTCAATAGCTATATTTTCATCTTTAATAATTTTAGCGATAAGAGCAGCAGCATTTTGCACCGCTTTTACATAATCGCCATCACTATTTACACATATTTCAACTTGGATTCCTTGATTGTTGCCACTATACGTTCCTGCACCCCAACATTCCCAAAAATGTTGGAATGATTGTACAGCCTCTTGATCATCAACTTGCCAATGCCAACTTGCTTGTCTGCTATTGCCGTTTATTTGTAGGCGTGCATGTGCATCCGCATCAGCTCCAATATTGGTATTATCTGTTTCATGAACAACAATATATTTTTTTAAATTATTTTTGCCATTTGTCATGTTCACAGCTAGAGAAATTGGCACTAATTTCTGGCGTATGGTTACCAAAGGTTTCCCCTCCCTTCATTTTATTTGGCGTCGTGTTTAGTATCGTCATCTATCAAAACTACAGATCATCCTAGAAATAAATGACGATTTAAAACTATTTTATGCACCTTTAGTTACTTGTATTGTGTTTTTATAAGTATTAATAACTATAGCAAATGATCCCAAATATGTTTTCTTAATGATGACAATTAAGCTCTTTTAATTTCTTGACTACAGAATGAACTGTTAGCCTGTGAAAAGTAAGTAGCTGCCCCTTATAGATAACAGAAAAAATACCGTAGGGCGTTGGCGATAATGTCATTAACTGGTCTCTATTCTTAAAATCAATTACTTCCACTGGTAAATCTAATTCCGTTGCCCCCTCAACTATATTTTCTGTGGCAACTTCAACATATGGACATTGAAAGGAACGCAAAATCGTTAACTGATTAAATCTTTTTAATCTCTCCTCCCAATCTTTTGGGAAATAAGGTTGCTCCAATTCTTGTCTAAATGAATAGGCAAGTAATTCAAAACCGTAAGGAGCACTATCAATACATTGAAAGTTATTTTTTAAAAAAATCTCTTTACTAGGCGTCCACGATGTCGTCGAATTTGTCACAACCACCACACCTTTTTTGACTAGCCTCTTTGCATCTGTCAGACATTTTTGAATAAGTTCTGTCCCATAGCCTTGTCCAGTTTCAGTGACCCACAAGCAATGAATAACTAAATAGTCATTCGCAAAGACAACCCTTGAAGAATATTCAGCTGCTGTATATTCAATAAAGCCAACTTGCTTATTATTTTTAAAGATCTGGACATATTTCAAGCCTTCCTCAAAGCTGTTTTGAAGCCAATTATTCTTTTGTCTATAGCCTTTGGAATTCTTTTTACTTCTAGGCAATAACTCCCTATACCTTCTAATAGCTCATAAGTTAAATCAATGAATTCAAGTTTAGTCGCTCGCCTAATCCCTCCTTATCTTATTAATGGTAATTATACCTTTATTAAACACTTAAAGTAGTGAAATTCCACACAAAAAAACACCTCCAATATGGAACCGTTGGAGGTGATATCCGAATTTACTTTGATTCGATTCCCTTTTTTCATGTGACACGCATATGATGAAAGTAGTAACGATCTAACAATTTGCTTAAAGGAGGCATAACAATGCAAAGAAATGAAAATAATTCGAATCAGCCGACAGACTCTTTGGAAATTTATGCAGCAAAGCTAGCCTATATTGGAACATCCATATCGACTTTAGGTGATGGTATTCAAACAATTGCCGCTGGGCTTGCATTACAGGCGTTGCAAAAAAGCAACAATGATAATTCCCAAAACAATAATGATCAGGCAAAGCAAGCTGAAAATATGCAAAAGCAAATTGATTATTTAATTTCTGAGTTAAAGCAAATTAAAAGATCTTTAAAATGAAAGACTCCACTATTCTTTACTTTATCGGCTGCATATCAAGTAATTCGGAAACCGTGACAAATTCATAGCCCTGTTTTTCCAGCTCTGCCAAAATACTGTCCATTGCCTCCACGGTTTGCTTACGGTTACCGCCTCCATCATGAAACAGGACAATATTTCCTTCCTTTACCCCTTTTAAAACAGTATTGACAATTCGGTTCGTACCTGGACTTTTCCAGTCTAATGTATCTAAATGCCAAGACCACATTACAACTTTATAGCCTTCTTTAGAAATTGCTTCAATCATGGCATCAGAATATTGCCCTTCTACAGGTCTAAATAAAGTGGGAGCATATCCTGTAATTTTTTTTATAGTTTCATCTGTTTGCTTAATCTCCTTTAGCAGGTTTGGAACATTCGTTCTTAATGGATGGGAAAAAGTATGATTGGCAAGCTCATGGCCTTCCTTATACATTCTTGAAATAACCTCTGGATTTTTCTCTGCATTTTGTCCAACTATAAAAAAAGTGGCTTTGGCATTATATTTTGCTAATACATCTAAAATCTGAGTGGTGTACTTCTTGTGTGGTCCATCATCAAAAGTAAGGGCCACAATTTTTTCATCCGTTTTAATTTCCCATACAATTTGACCTGCTTCTTCATAAAACTTTCTTCCTTTATTTTCGTAAGCACTAGCATGGACATCAAAGGAAATCATAAAAAAACAAATCGGTAATACCATCTGGAAAAATTTTTTCAAATTTTCACTTCCTCAAATAAAATTTTTCTTATCTTATTATTTGAGGATTTTTAAAATAAATGCTTTATTTTTATCATTTTCTTTCGTATAAATCATACAGCTTTGCGTATTATTTATGAAGTAAGTGAGGAGCTATGTTCCTGTAACCTATAAATTGGAGGAAGTTTAAAGATAATTGGCATCGGTTGTGAAATTATTTTTTATAAAAGCTTAAGTAATATTCAATTAATTTTATGACCGCATAAATTTTTTTATATTCTTTTTCAATTTTATATGAAATAAATAAAACAGCTACATTAAAGCTTAAAATTGTTAGGGCGACTATTTGAAATAAAGATATACCAGGCATCAGTCTCATATTAATAGCGCAGGCAATAATGGCGAACAATGATAACAGAACACCACTTAATGTAATATAGATCGGCTTAGAGCGAATAATTTCATCTGCCTGAACTTTTAACAAATCTAATAAATATCGGATTTCTTTTAGCTCATATTTTTGGTCAAAAATCACAAAATATGACATATAGACATCATTCGAAATATTCTCATTCAGTATATTTTTATGAATCTTAGTCACTAATTGATCACAAAAATCTTTATTCAAAGCTTTCTCAGGTATAAATAATTCCTCTTTATTTTCTAATATATTTGTACTGGGATGCTTCAAACCCCCTCATCCTCTCATCGTGTTCTACCTGATATAATGATTATAAATAGAAAACTTGTTTATAGTCAGATTAAAGTTCTCTGAAATGTTTCAGACACTTAAATTATATGAGGGATTGAGCATTGTATGCTATTTTCGACAAAATACACCTTATATTTTGTATAAATACAATTGAAAACCAGGACTACTCATAGGCGCCTGGTTTCATCATGTTTAATATAGTTTCTGGTATACAGCTAATGCATCTGTAATATTGAACTGCTCTGAACGTGGATCACCTTCTGCACCAACCGTTACGAGCAAATATTCTTCACCATTGATGGATGCTAAACTTGCAAGGCAAAGGCCAGCCTGCTCTGTATAGCCTGTTTTCCCCCCAATAATCTCACCTTTCATTACTTCATTGGTATTTAAATAATTAAATAACCTGCTTGTTAATGTAAAACCCTCTGGATGAAGATTCGTTGGTTTTATCGAATATCTTTCAGCTGTATAAATTTCCCTAAATGTTGGATTTGCGAGAGCAGACTGTAAAAGAATTGAAATATCTTTCACCGTTGTATAGTGGTCTGGGTGATGCAGTCCAGTAGCATTCATAAAATGACTATTCGTCATTCCAAGCTGTTGGGCCTTTTCATTCATTAGCTGGACAAACTCATTCTCTGATCCAGCAATAGATTCAGCTAAGCCAATAGATGCTTCTGCTCCTGAGGGCAGCATCGCACCATAAAGCAAATCCTTTGCAGTTACTTCCTCATTAGGGAGAAAACCTGCCATAGAAGCATTTTCTTCATATAAGTTTGTAAAAATACGGTTCTTAAGAAGAATCTTTTCCTTTAAATTTGGTATATTTTCAAGTGCTACTAGGACCGTCATCAACTTCGTTAAAGAAGCTGGATAAATGGTTTCCTCACTATTTTTGTCCAATAAAATAGTATGATCCTGTAAGCTCACTAATATGGCATTGGAGCTATGTAAATCTAAATTAAACATATGATCACTTTTCTGTAGCATCTCTAGCTGAGGTGATTTAAATGGATCAAGGTTTGGCTGAAGTGGATTATCTTTGATAACCATGAAATAAATAAACAATAGTATTACTACAAGAAATACGCTAAAGAATCCCTTTCTTTTCAACAAATACAACTCCTTCTTTCTATGCCTGTTTCCCAATTAGAGCCCCAATGCAAGATGTCAATATTGAGCTGGGAAATTATCAGGATATTACTCACACAAGTACTTTCACAAGAAGGAAAGGCTTTGTGTAGTTCCTCAATCGAGTAAGGTTGAGGAAATGCCTCACTGATTATAGTTTTATTGAAACATAAAAGAAGGAGTTCTTTTTTAATAATCTATTATAGAATTCTTAAGGTTTCTTAAGAAATTGATGGTAGGCTAACAGTAAACACAGTTTTTTCATCGGTACTAATTGCAGATATCGTTCCTCCATGCGCTTGTATAATCTCATTGGCAATAGCAAGTCCTAGCCCCGCTCCACCCGTTTGTGTAGACCTTGACGAGTCTAAACGATAAAACTTTTCGAAAATCATGGTTAATTTTTGAGGGGGAATGGCCTTTCCCTTGTTTGAAAATGAAATATGAATCTGATCATTTTGTTTTTCAGCATGAATATTAATAATGCTGTTTTCATCGCTATAGGCTATCGCATTTTTTAAAATATTATTAAACACCCTAGCTAATTTATTAGCATCAGCAAAAATCTTTATATCCTCCTCAACATTCACAATTACTTGCTGCCCTTTAGGTGCCAATAGCGGATAAAATTCATCTGCCAATTGCATCAACATATAATGTAAATTAATGACTTCTTTATCTAATATAATGGATTGTAAATTAAATCTCGTAATTTCAAAAAACTCATTAATCAATTGTTCTAATCTGTAGGATTTATCTAATGTAACCTTTACATATTTTTCTTTTTGCGCTAAAGGCATATCCTTTGCCTCATCCAGCAGGCTTAGGTATCCCATAATGGATGTCAGAGGCGTTTTAATATCGTGTGCCAAATATACCACGAGGTCGTTTTTTCGTTGCTCAGCCTCTTGTGCATCCTTTGCTCGTTTTTCTAATGTATTTTTCACAGCATTTAATTTCTTTTCCATAAATTCAAGCTCAGTTGGCAGTTCAATGTCTTTATCAGATTCCTCTGAAAGGCTGTTGACACCTAAGGCAATATGATGAAAATACTTTGTAAAGCGTGAAAGTGCAAAGTAAAAGATTACTAATAATAAAAGTATTAATCCAATTGCTAACCAAAGCTGTTTATTTTGCTGAAATAAAATCGAATAGGCTTTCTGAGCAGCATAATAATCTAGCTGAAGCACATTTTCACAAAAATGAATAAACGCATCGGCGAATGGAGCCTGTAAAACACCATCAATTACTAGTGAGCTAATCCAATAGCCGCTGATTAATGCTAGAATTAGGATAAGAAGTATTTGAAGCATTATTTTCCTTTTTAGTTTTCCAAAATCATTTTTCAATGGTATACCCCACTCCCCAAACCGTCTTTATAAATTTTGGGTTTTCTGCAGGGTCATTCATTTTTTCTCGTAAATGTCTGATATGGACCATTACGGTATTATTACTGCTATAATATTTTTCTCCCCAGACTTTTTGAAATAGTTCCTCAGAAGAAACGACACGTCCCCTATTGATACATAAAAACCAAAGGATTGAAAATTCTGTAGGTGTAAGAGACAATTGTTTTTCATGCAGCATACATTTCCGTGTGTTTTGATCTAAAATAAGCCCAGAAAAATCAATAATCATATCATTGTGCGAGGTTTCCTGCTGATTGTACCTTGTAAATCTTCGAATTTGAGCTTTCACTCGTGCAATTAGCTCCAATGGTCGAAATGGCTTCGTAATATAATCATCAGCACCTAGCGTTAGTCCTGTTATTTTATCAATTTCCTCATCCTTGGCTGTTAGCATAATCACTGGAAAATGATAATGTTCTCTAATTCTTCTGCAGATTTCAAAGCCATCTATGTCAGGCATCATCACATCAAGAATGGCGAGATCTAATTTTATCGTCTGAATACAAGTTAGTACCTCCTCGGCATTATAAAATGTAAAGACATTAAAGCCTTCATTTTTTAAATAAAGCTCTATTAAATCTGCAATTTCCCTTTCGTCATCTACGACGAGAATATTAATAGTTATTTTCATCTCCCCCTTAGAGTTGCGAACATTGCTTCAAATGTAACAATCATAATACCATTCCGTTAATCAACCTGCCATGTAAAGCTAGAGATTTAAGAAATTCTAAAGAATTTACGCAACAAAAAACCACTTCTCTAAATAGACGAAGCGGTTTCAAATGCATTTCGTTTTTTCATTAGCTACCAAAGGCAAAAATAAGCTCTGTTTCACACACTAACTCTCCATCAACAGTAGCTATTCCACGTCCTTTTCCAATAGCTCCTTTTAAGCGTGTAATTTCTACTTCAAGACGTAGCTGGTCACCCGGTTTTACTTGTTTTTTGAACCGACATTGATCAATACCGGCAAGTAATCCAAGTCTCCCTTCATTTCCTTCCTTTGTAAGCATGATAATGGCACTCACTTGTGCTAATGCTTCTATAATTAGCACTCCTGGCATTACTGGATAATTAGGAAAATGCCCATTAAAAAATTCTTCATTTATGGTAACATTTTTAATTGCTACGGCTTTCTTACCCTCTTCTAATTCCAATACACGATCCACTAAAAGAAAGGGATAACGATGTCTAATAGCTGCTTGTATTTGCTGAATATCCAGCATAGTAACACCTCCAACTGAATTATCACCTAATTCTATCACTAATTATTATTAGTTGGTACTATTTTTAAATTTTAAAAATAAAAAAATCACATTCCGAAAAAAATGTGATTTTAGATAAACTTAATTTATGTACCCGATTATTGACCAAAACCATCTCCTAATTTAATGGAATGCAGCTGTCCACTGGTTGCCCAATTGTCACGTTCATATTCCTCAAATATAACTGTTACCCATTCTTCTTTAACATTTAACTTCTTTCAACAGTAGTCTACCACCTTTATAGGTAATGGGATGAATGCGAATTTAAGCTACTTTTCAGAGCGTGTCCTAACACCCGCTGAAAGAAGTTAAAGCCTCCGGCGGATGTCACGGAATCGAAAAGGAGTTCTTTGTGTAAGCACAAAGCCGATTCCGGACGCAATTATGCCGAGGCATAATTGATCGTTTTCACTGCCTCTTGCGTCACCATTTCAACAAATTGTTGTTTTTGTTCTCTTGTTCTTCCTTTTGCAAGTTTAATTGTAATAATAGGCATAACAAGCCTCCCTTATTTATTTTAAGTGTTTTGTACACAACAATAAGAATGCTATTTTTTTCGCCAAGTCATGATTTCATATTTTTCGAACTATTCTATAACTATTTTTTTAGTATTTCATTATCGACAATAATAGATTAGATAGAATATAATAATTTTTGCACTCATTAACCCAATCTTATGGTTGAATATTTAGTTAATTACACATAATCATTGAGGAATTAAGAAAACCCTCATAAACGATTCACTTTATTAGAATAGGATGGTCAAACATGTTATCGTTTATCGCAATAGTACTTCTGTTATTTTTAATTCCTGGCCCAGCTGTGATAATAACCATTACACAAACATTGAAAAGTGGTAAAAAGAACGGTGTTTTCACAGCATTAGGTATTGGATTGGGTGATTTAGTCCATACCTTAGCCGCTGTTTTAGGTCTTTCAGCTATTTTAATGAAATCTGCCACAGCTTTTGAAGTAGTGAAATATATTGGTGTAGCTTATCTTGTTTATTTAGGTATTCAAATGCTCCTAACAAAACCTCAAAAAATAGAACAACCAACAGTTGAACAAAGTCCAGCAAGTACTTCGTTCCGCCAAGGTTTTTTAGCAGAAATATTAAACCCTAAAACAGCACTCTTTTTCTTAGCCTTTTTACCTCAATTTGTGCAGCACAATGGACAATCCGTTACGGTGCAACTTCTAATTTTAGGGATTACATTTGTTGTAATGAGCGCCTTGTATACTATTTTATTAGCTATAGTGACAAGTTTCATTGGTGATAAAATATTTACAAAAACAACCAATAACAGTTCACGTTGGATAGAGAAGGCAGTCGGTTTCGTATATATTGGTTTAGGTGTTAAGTTAGCTCTTCAAACTCAAAGTAGATAAATAATCCCTATGGTGGAGGACACTTTTATGGTGTTCTTCCTCGTTTTTATAGAGTCTGCTATTTATTAAAAATATGTGTAAACAAAATATCCGAACTGCTCACTCAATAGGAATTATCATTTATCGCTGCTGATTGTTCGTGATTGCTAAAGGTCTTTTTTATTTCTTCCATTTATTATAATCCCTTTCTCCACCAGGAAACGTTCCTTCATAAAGACAAATGATGTTTCATATTCAACATCATTTGTCTTTATTTTTAACTTTTTTTCAAGCCTCAAGTACCAGACCCATTTCAATTCTGACTTCTTTATTTTCCATATCTGTATTGGAGTAGCTTAATAAATCACAGCCAATAAGCTGAAATCCGTGGCTTCTATAAAATTGGATAGCAGGATAATTGGAGGTTTGCGTTTCCAACACGATTGCCCTGGCACCTAGTTCTTCAGCTCTTGTTTTTACTAATGCAATGAGTTGACTACCAATTCCTTTATGTTGATATTGTGGATTTACATGAATATCATTGATTCTTAGAACATTATTCCACTTCTCATGACTACAGCTTACAATTCCCACTTCTTCACCGTATATTTCTGCAATATAACATTCAATTTCCTCTATATAATCTGCAAAAATTTCTCCTTCCAAATATTTATGAAATGGGCTGTCAAAATGCTTTAATGTAAAATCCATTATCCAACCACTGTCTTGCACTTGATAGGAAACATCGTAGAATTTATCTGAATGATATTGATAAATAATTTTCTTACCATTGGGATAATCTTCTTTATATATTCTTTTAATATGCAACATAATTAATCTCCCTTCTTTTTTTATTTTACAGCATGTAGAAATAGCTAAAAAACTATCTTCATTTACTTGTTCACAGAATTTTTGAAATTAATGGTGTTAATTGCTATAAATTTGAAGTATATATCTACTATTGGTTTACAAACCAATACAAATTTAACTAGAGGTGGTTTTTTTCTATGACAAATCTTGACTTAAAAATGGAAAGTTGGTTAGCACTAAATGATATTTCTCTACATCAAAATTTAGAGCCTGTTGCTATTAAACTCGCAACATCAGATCAAACAGTTGTCAGTCAAGGAATCTTTGTAGGGAATCAGTTGTCGGAGGCTAGAATTGCTGACAATCAGGTTCAGCAGGCACTTCAAAGCTTTGGACGCTATAGTACTGCTGTAAAAGAAGCTGCTAAAGTAGCTCCAACAACTGGATTAACAACTATCCTTGACATTGCTAGAATCGTTTCTAATTTCAATCCGGCATTACCAAACGATAAAAATAATGTACCTGCCTATGAAAAATATGTTTCAAAAATATTACAAAACCCACTTATCCATTTATTAAATAGCAGTGTAAAATCCTTCAAACGTACGACTTCCGATTGGAATGAAGCAATTGACCAAATTGCCAATTTATATAATGGCATTTCGGCAGCTGACAAAGGAAAAATTGTAGAAAGCTTAAAAGCATTAGCAAAATCCGCCTCCTCTTCTAGCTCTGAAAAACAAACGGAAAAACTATTTACTCAAAGTACGATTAACTGTGAGGAAAATATAGATATTTATATTTACTCTAGCTCTGTCACAATGGAGGAGCACAACGGTAAGCACAATGTAAAGCAGGTTGAATTTGAAATACAAGAAACACAATTAAGATTTACAAAAGAATTGTGGAGTTTATACTCTGATGCTGTGTTAGCTAAACATCTAGCTCTAATGGATGATTGGCTAAATGGCATTGATACAAAAGCAGACAATCGTTTATCCACTCTTACATGCTTAGTTTAACTTCGTGATAGAGATACTGCTTTAGTTTGATTGATATGGAAATACATCTAAAGATATTATTCAATAAGTCCTTTTATATCTTATCTTTTGCATTGTAATACAGGCAAAGCCGTAAGAAGCAATAATCGCTGCGCGTGGTTTGTTGTGACTTACGGCTTGTGCTGATTTAGCAGGAACTTCTGCGGAGAATATACATATTAAAAAAAAACAAACTTGCAGTACTTGAATGTTACTATTTTAACTTTAAGGTATTACGACTTTAATCAGACTTAATCTTTCTCAGTTTGAAGATAATAAATTATTCAAAACAGCAAGCAATTCACAGTTTGATCTCAAACTACAAGCCTTTCTGTTACGTTACTTATAGATTATCAAGTTTCACTCCATATTTATTAAAGATTGCACTGTATTTGTTTTCGAAAATGGACCATCTTTTTTCTGTTCCGTACTTTTCCTGTAAAGCCTTTAAAAAATGTTTAGCTGACACTACATCATTGGCTTGTAACAATAAATGTAAACTCTCTTCGCTAAGATGTAAAAATGGACCTGAAATATAATACTTTACAATGGATTTGGCGCTAGTCATCGTATTATAGAACTGAATAACCTCTTCTAAACCATTTTGCAGCGTTTCTCTTACATCATCCATATTTGTAGTAGAAGTGATTGAAAATCGTGCAGGAACAGACTTAGTAATTTCCCCCATTCTTGCTCTGAAGTGACATTCTGCCTCTTTGGGTGCTGTCAAAATCTCTCTCGATTGTATCTGGGCTAACTCAGCAGCATAAATCCCACAGTTCACATAAAACATTACATTATTCGCTGAATTACCAGATGATTTTTGAAAATTGAACATATATATGAGGCTGTCTGTTATTTTATAGAAATTCAAACTCTTCTTTGAAAAGCCATGTTTGGAAAGAAACGGTCTTATGTCCTGCTTTATCATCTCATTAAAGAGCTGTTGCAATATGATCTCCCCCTTAAAAATTGCTCCAAATACGTAATTGTTCTTAACATTCAAGATCATTCCTCTACTTCCGGTTTTTATGGTAAGAGTTCTATCAATCCTAAATACAATTATGGAACAGCCGAAAAAGGATACTCTAAAAAGTATCCCTTAATAATAGTTAATAATATTTATCAAAAAAATTCTGTATGGTATGGTTAATTGTTTGTAATTGATTCTCAGATGGAAAGTGCCCCATATTAAATGAATGGAAAGCTGTTAAATTCTGAATGATTTGTTCGGCACTTTTTTTCACCTTATTTTCTGGAAAAAAGATGTCCTGTTGACCAGCAATGATTAAGGTAGGTGCAGTGAAATGCTCTAATTCGTTTCTAGTTGTTAATTTAGGCATCCCTTGCTCTAATTTGACACACCGAAAAATATCTCCAATAATTTGCTGATCACTCTCTTTCATATTACCTGCAGACATACAATCCGTTATTTGTTTAAGATACTTGATGGACGCCGTTTTTTTAAATTGCAGTAATGGCATAAAAATCTTTTGCAGCATTTCGATTTTGGAGCCTAGCTTAATTCCTGCTGGTGAAACAAGAACAGCACAGTCAATCCTATCAGGCATATAGGTCGCTAACCTTAAAATGATACCAGCTCCATAGGAAGGACCTAAAACAGCACATTTCTGAATTTGGAAATAATCCATTAATTGGGCTATCCATTGGGCAAAGCTTTGATCTTTTGCAGAAATTCTAGTTTGTGTACTATAACCAGGGTGTCCAATTGTATCAGGCGCATATATTCTATATTTTTTTACGAATGGCTTAAACCAAGATAAAGTCATAGGATTTATGCAATTACCACCTTGAAAAATAAACAAGGGCTTACCGTTTTCTGGTCCTGCCATTAATACATGGGTTTTTCCAAAGGTTGTTTCCACCATGATACGTTCTATTGCAAAATCAAAAGACTTTAAATATTGCTCATAATGCTTTAAAATAATCAATCTACCTTTATCACTTGTATAAATTGTATGTTTCATTTAGACACCTCTCCCCGTTTCAATCTTACAGGATTTAGCATCAGTATTATATATAGAAATTTATGAATACGATTATTTATTCATAAATAGAATACATGATTGAAAGGGATTAGCATCTAATTTCTTTAGAACGTATAATGCTCACCATCTTCGGGAACAAACACATGATTAGTGATTTCCTTTTCATTTAAAAAGCTACGTAATTCTTCTCTAGATAATGTCCAATGATTTATAGTTTCCATATGGCTTACAACAATCTTAGCATTTGGTGCAGCACGATAAACTTCATAAATATCATCCTTTCCCATTTAAGAGAACCCCCAGGAAATCAGATTTCGCTAAAAAACAAGAAGAATATGCAGGCTATTAAAGAAAAGATTCCAGTCCCTAAAGCAATAGTTCCATTAACATCGGTATATTTATTTTTCTTTCTCAGTTTAAACATTAAAAGTAGTCCCGTGGTCGTTGAAATAAGGAAAATTATAAAAAAACCGATAGGCACAATATACATCTAATTCCTCCATTTTTAGGCTTTTTGTTCAAATAAACTGCTCCGTTCGTTTAAGTGTAATCTTTCACAGTACCAATACAATTAAATATAAATATTTATTTACACTAGCATCGCATTAAAATAATGCCTCATTCAAATTAATCATAATTTTCTGTAATTACATGTAAGCACAAAAAAGTCCTTTATAATGGTTTGGTGGTAGTAACCTATCCAAATCCAATAAAAAGGACCAATCTCATGGATAAGATTACACGAAAAACATCATTTGAACAATGGTTTTCACCGATTTCAACAGAAAAAATACAGGAATACGTGGAAAGCCACCAATTAATCTACTATACAAAGAAGCTATACATGTGTTTTTTTACTTGTTAAACTAAAGCACCCGTTAGCCATCCATGAAGCCCCAAAATAAGCACTTCACCACAGAAAATGAAAGATGATTAAGTTCTTTCATGGGAGTAGAATAGGGATATTTTTTTAGATTGTTTCCAAAATCTCTTTTGCAATTTCATCAAGTTCTTCTGCGAGTTCATTATCTGTAGGTGTTTCAGCCACTCTTGTTAAATACTCTCTAAACTGAACTCTTGACTCTACTGGTAATTTGATAATCAAAAAATGTAGAATAAACCACTTCCAGTTATCATCATCTGAAGATAAAACATCTTGCACATGTGGGGCAATTTCTTCTGGAAAAGTTAAAAGTAATTCTAATACCCTTGGTGCCACTGGCCAATTCATATCTTGAATCCATTTGAGAAGGTTAGGCAGTAAAGGCAATATTTTATCTCTATCCATTTTTTTAATCATTTCTATTCTATCATGATCATGTTTATGTCTTGGCAAAAGATCTTCAAAGTTTTCCATTTGCGTCTCTCCCTTAGATTTTTATACATGGCAATCTATTTATTCTATCAGTCTTTATTAAACTAATCTGGCCCGTTATTTAAGTTTAATCCTTCACAGTACCAATTCAATTAAATATAAATATTTATTTACAATATTCAACAATCTGGCCCTTTCCATGAATAAAGACGCTTTCCCTATTAAGGAAAAGCGCCCGTTTGTGGAAAGGTTAATGAAATCTAAACCAAGCAAACCATTGCCCTTGTTTGATTTTGGTCACAAAAATTTGTCTGTGTGATGCATCATATGCCAGTAAATACTGTGGAAACAGTACCTCCACAAACCAAGAATTGTTAGCTATTTCCTCCCCACAATAATATTTCGCTATTGCATAATAAGCCTCCGGATGTGGTGCTTTTGAAAGATGTGCTATAGTTTCTATTTTCCAACCTTTATAATTATCTTCTTTATAAACCTCAGGAATAATTGTATTCAATGCATTTATAAGACTTTTATCTGAACTGACATGTCCCAAATTTTACGAGTTCGGACATTTACCATTGTTAATTAAAAAGGGTACTTCCTGATCTGTTTCAGCAAATGATATTTGAGCGTGTATCAATATTCTTAAAAAACACATGTAAATAATAACTCTTAAATAATTCATGATTCATCACCCTTCGAATAGTTATTATTCATAAAGAAGGGGTTTTTATGCTAACCTTTATAACACTCTGGTCCATTAAAAGAAAAAGACGCGTTCCTTCATAAACGCGCCCGTTAATTGAATAACCCAATATATAATGCCAAGACTGGTATCTCCTTATTCCGATTACACTGCTAATGTTAATTCTTCTCTTTATCAGTCCATAATACTCTGTATAAAAATGCGAGCTCAACTTCTTCAATGCCAGCAGGTAATTCGCCATTCTCGCTTCCTACAGAACGCAGCTCATTTTTTGTAGTGCCTAGCATACCGCTAAATAAACAGGTTTGTTTTTCTTTAAAGTAACCTTTTCACCTACTAAATTACTGAAAGAAGAAGACGTCATGTTATTTGAATAATTCGTTGTAGCAAGCCCAGAAGGTATACCAGATATCAATTTTAAGGGACGAACTTCATCGTTAAAATCACTTATTCCAAATGAAATGAGGATATCTTTATAATTTTTTTCGGGGTCATCCCAGGTCTTTAGCAATTCTTCTTTAAACTTCCCTTTTTCAAATACTTCCACTGAGATTTGCAAATCATCATCTTCAGCTAAAGTTCCATTTAGTTTAAAAAATTCAATATGCCCTACCCCCGATTTGCTAATAAGCAGACTTTCTTTTTCACTCATGTTATATGGCTCAATAGTTATTTTCATATTTGAGGACGTGTTATCTTTTTCCACACCCGCACACCCTGTTAACAACAAGATAAGAATTACAAACGAGCAGTAGCGTTTAAAGCCTTGCATTTTTACTCCTCCAATCAATTTGTCAGGAACTATTTCATATTACTCCTATGTTCACAATGAATTACTTTATTAATTGGCCCGATTGCAGAACAAGATCAATCCTGTATATCAACCTCTGTTCTAAAACTCGTATATAAAGTTTCTTCAACAACTCATCTTTTGGTGCTCAAACACTCTCATGTTTTCAGCCAACTAAATTGCTAATCAATTGAAAAATCTTTCATCATATTTGTCTGTCGGACGTTCAAATGAAATCTCTTCATCATTTCCCTCCTCAATTACATATCCGAACTAATATAATAAGGCGTTCTTAATTAATAGATAATGAAATTATATTGAATGATAATCTTCCAGAAAATGAGCCTTTAGCTGAATAACTCTCCTCTATAATAACCTTTTCCAATTAGAGTCTTTTTTGTCTTTTTCATTAGGTTATCTTACAAACTCAATACACCTTTCTTCACAAGCTCCAAATTCAATAAAGTTTTTTTTGTGCTTGCCTTAAGGATGGAATATTAGCTCCTCTATAGGATCGGGGTCATCAAATTGAACTCCATCATCTTCCAAAAAACAAACTTTTACATATTTGAAATGAGATTTGATTTTAAGACAAGTTTTGAAACTTATAACATATCATTATTTCAATATCAAATGGGGATCATAAAAAAGTCTCAAAAACGGAGATTTCTGAGACTTTTTGATTTATTATCAGCTATCTATAAAGTATAAAGTACTAAACTTTCGATATGAAAGCTTATATCCCTGTATCATAATTTTTATAGAAGTGAAAACGGAAGCCCCAAAGTAGCAACTTTATAATAAATGAAAATTACTCTTTATGTTTTATTAGACCTTCTGATAAACATTCGATCATCTTTTTCATCATCTTCGAAAAAGTCGGTTCTCCAATCTCTTGACGATGTAATGGAATAAGTATGGTTGTCCGAAAAAGGCCAATAAGTACTTCAGGATCATCTTCTGTAACACCTTTTTTCTGTAAAAATTTTATAAACTCTAAAGAACTATTTAAATCTTCCTTTGCATGTTTATCTAGAAGTTCCTTTGGAAGTCTTTTCATAATTCGATCATATTCACCTCTTTGATAAAGATTTTGGAAAAATGGGTTTAGTTCTATAGTTTTAAAAGATAATTCAAAGAAACGAATTAAAAGTTCTTTTGGCGGTAGAGACTCACACATAATTTCTGAAATAATTGCACTTTTTACTTCTTCCTCTTTTCGCAATACTGCGTAAAATAACTCTTCTTTTGATGTTGATAGAATAACATATTTGAAAAAAGGTCATTCGCCTTCACTCAAATTACTAGATTAAACCCTCTTCTAATAAAAACTCTTTTAAATACCTACTAGATTTCTCATGAGTTAAATCATTTTCTTTTAATTTATATTCCCTGACCATATAGCCAAAGTGAGTATCAAACAAGTCATATTTATTTTTCATTGTCATATTATAAAATTTAGTATTGAAAAATAAACACCATTTATCCATTTTTTTCACCTTTAAAAATATACCTTCTAAATCAAAACCATTATCGTAAAACCCTACATGTAAATGTTTATCTTCCTCAAAGTTCATCATTTATACCCCTTTTATTTAAAATATAACATGTTGCTAATCTACATATGGGAGTTTAAGTAAAAAAGGCTCTACTCCATACTTGAAGTAAAACCACGGTTAGTTCAATTTTTTTTATACAGAATTTTTAAAATATTTTTTGTAAACTCTTCATATGAAGTATTCTTTCCCCGCAGGTTATACCATTTTCGAATGGCTTCTACTAACCAAAACGGCACAGAATTTCCATCTATTAAATGATAATATTGCTCATATCCTTTTTTTAAATGCTCCCATCGAAAATCATTACCTTGTAGTGTGTATTCAGAGACATCAATTATTTTTACTCTTCCATTTTGTAGTAAAATATTTTTCAAATGAATATCACGGGGGTTAAGGCCCTTATTCCGAACATATTCTCTTGCATCCTCGACTTCATTTACAACCTGTTTTGGAATGTGAATACCTTGTAGAATGCAGTCAAAGAGCGTTTTTCCTTCTTCGTAACTTAAAACGAGGTATTCGTTGGATGAAGCAAAACATGTTGAAAAGAAAGGTGAATCATCTAATATTTGATAAACATTTGCTTCAACTTTTGCTTTGTGTACTTTGTCCTTGGCATATATTTTAAATGCATAAGCTGGGGCGGTAAGAGACTGAAAAACAGCTGCATCTGTCCCGACACCTATACACCTCAAATCATCAGCTTCACCACTTATGGTTACTGGCTCGTTATTTGGATTTGAAAAAACCTTAATTTTAGAAAGAGAACCTATAGCTTTGTCCCAGTCGTTTTCCATATAATCTCTCCCTTCATTAGTATTGAAGAAAACTACACTATCCAATTTACTTTAATAGGGACTCTATATCGCTAATGGGCAGCAAGGCTCTTAAAAGTTGTTTAATTCTT
Organism: Lysinibacillus sp. GW821-FHT14F06; assembly: GCF_058803665.1. NCBI lineage: Bacteria > Bacillati > Bacillota > Bacilli > Caryophanales > Bacillaceae > Lysinibacillus > Lysinibacillus sp. GW821-FHT14F06. Next base: position 91,046 of record NZ_JBXAPF010000004.1, on the reverse strand, counting down.
ATTGGGCTAAAGATCTCATTAGTTGAACACCGTATATAGTTTTAAAAAATTAACGGTTTAAAAGTAATGAAAAATCATAAAAAGCACTTAATACATCATCACCTAATGGATGAGCATATTCTTGAGTTTTTAAAGGTAATATTCCCTCCTTTTCAAGCTGTTGTAAATATTTCTGGAATTCTGCATAAATAGCTTCGATATACTCTTTCAGCTTAAATTGATATTTAAATATACCATCTGGATAATGACTTATATGTGCAATAAAAAGGTTTGTACCATCACTTGAAAATATATAGTAATCAAAGTTTCCGTGACAATCCAATTTCGTCTCACTGATTTCTCCCTTATATAAAGAGGAAAGAGTTGAGAAAAAATGTGGAATTGCTACAAAACCTATACCTGATTTATAACTAAATAACTGTGTGTCACTCGAAACGTCAAACTGAATATCTCCACCACTGAAACGAATATCAATAAAACATTTATAATTAAAATCCATAAAATCAACCTCCATTAACACTCTTTCTTTAACTGACAATGCTTATATTTGTAATTATAAGGTCAGCCTGAGATTCACTTTTGGCGATATCCAGACCAACTAATAGATTCATGGATTATTTCCTCCTCATGTAGTGTATATACCAATAATCTCAATCTAGCTTGTTATATGGGATCCTTTTGTCCCAACTAGACTAATTATGCATTAACAAGTAGAGGGTGAACTGTTTAATTAATTACACTTCTATTTACTAGATTTAGAGCGTCAAACAGGCATGAAACGATCTGTTGTTTTGGAATCAACTAGTTATGATTGATCTTGCTTCAGTCGTGCAGTGAATCGCAGGAATAAACTGTAATTATTGTGAATCCCTCTTGTTTCATACCGAGCCAAAAGCTCAGTTGTTTTTTGTCTTTCACTAAATAAAGGGAGATTGGTCATTCAAATAACAACCTAAAATAAAAAAAATTAATATGTTTTCACTTTACTTCATAATCATGTTTCATAATAATTTGAATCGTCAAGAATGCACTAACGAAAGCAGTTATCAGCAGTAAAATTCCATCAGCATGAATGAAATTAAAGCCATAAATGATGCTCCCACAAATCACACAACTTACTGTATTCAAGCCGAATAAAATGCCCCACACGACTTCTTTGAATCGTTTGTAAGCTCTATTGCCTGTTAAAAACTTGATGTAACAGAAACAAATCAATCCTATGCCCAACACTACTATCAAAGAAGTAACGAAAGATGCTGTAAAGGTAATCGGTTCCTCCCAAGCCATATCAACAGCAATAAATTCGCGAAATTAACTATATTGAAAGCAACTATACAGAGAAAAACATAAAAGAACAAAACCCATTCGGCTACATACACCATCGGAACAATAAATTTCTTCAATACAGAGGTACTAACCATATAATCACACCCTCCAATTTGTCTCGAAAATAAATTCTAGGTTATACGAACTTACAAGTGTCGAAAAATCTAAATCATCAAAAGGTTATTCCAACTCAATTAAATTAAGAATTTTCCCCTCTCCATCATTTACATTTTTATCTAAGAATACTTAACACTATGCATATGTCGAATTGTTCTCGTATTTTTGGGATTCAAAATGTAACACCTTTGAAAAATAACTTAATAACTGTGCTTTTCTTACATTAGAAGTCTAACAGATGAATTTATGTTAGACTTCTAAAAATTATAAAATTTAATTTAATAAATCACTTAAACCTAACTCTTCAAGAATATCTTCAAGCTCTTTACCTCCATTCTCCTTTTTCGGAACAGGTGTACTTTCTACATTTTCATTCGTACTTAAGTAATTTTCAACTATAATTTCCATATCTTTGGCATCGATAGTTCCATCTTGATTAATATCTGCTTTTTCTGGTCCCTTACCTGGTTTATTGATATGATTTTTCAAGAAAAAAGCATCTTTAATATCTATAATATTGTCATCATTTACATCACCAATAAATTTTTTTGGATTCTCAACATCATTAACATTTAGATTCATAGTAAATTGGTTGTCGGCACGAAACAGCTTGTTCTTCTTAACTGAATACCAGTTTACTTCTACATCGTTGCTTCCCTCTTTAAAGGTCATGAGCATCATCATCCCTAAATCATAAGGCTTCATAAACTGTGCATCAACTAATATTTGTTTAATGAAATTACCATGATCACCAATATCTTCTTTAACAACTAAATCCTCGCTACCAATATGTCCAGCCGTTACTAGAATAATATTTTTATGCTTCCTTACAAACTTGTCCCATACTTGATCTCCATTATTGGCATTAGATATATATCTTCCTGGGTTATCCATATGGTCAAGCGATTGATGTTCGCCATTGTGGTATAGGTATGAGTGAGTGTTTACGATAATTTTTTTATCTGTATTATTTTTTGCTAATTGGTTAGCCCACTCCAAAACTTCATCTCGTGGTCCATACTCCAGGTTAATCACCATGTATTCAACTCCATGAATATCAAAGTAAGAATATGTATTTTCCATTTTTCCTACCTCAAAAGCTCCACCAAATGTAGAACTTTTTGAATACTTTTCATAGGAGAAGTATTGATTATAATAAGTTGTAGTACGTTTAATTTGATCGTTATAATCATGATTTCCAGGTACAAAAACATACGGTACAACACCATCTAATAAAGACATACCTTCTTGAACTGTCTGCCATTCTTTTATACTTCCTGGATTATTAACTAAATCTCCTACTTGCATCACAAACTCTATGTTTAAATCATCTTTATTGTCTTTAAACCAAGTCATATATTCCTTAAATTCATTTGGGAAATGTTGAACAAAATACTGAGTATCAGGAATTACAGCAATTGAGTAGTCCCCTTTTGCAAATTCGGGATCAATCCAATTGCTAGCCTCATTATCATATTCATATGCATGGTTCTTCTTATTTGAATGATCCGGATACAAACCATCTTTTGCATCATCCAACTTCCAATTCCCTATTAATCCTTCTTCATTTCCTTCTAAACCTTTATTATAATTAGCTTTGATTTCTTCTGAAGTTCTAACAGTAGACCATAGACGAACATCAGCTATTTCACCATTAAAATTATACTCAGGCTTTCCATCAGCTGTGTAACCTCTATAATCCGAACCAATTTTTAGTTCTTCTCTAGGAGGGATACTTGGGATAGGTGTATTAATGGCTTGTTCGTTAATTTTTTCTCCGTTTATATATGTCGCTCCAATATTCTGTTTGTCATCCAATACCATAGCAACATGTACCCAATCACCTAAATTGACATTCACATTTGTTGAATAATCAAGTGTATGAGCGGTATGAGCTTGCCAATAAATTCTTGGATTACCGTTGCTAGTAATTTCAAAATTGAATCTGGATTTGTCTTTATAATATTCATGGTAATAATTCCCGATGATATTCCCTACACGTTTTTCTTTTGGTGTATCCGTTGGAATTTTCACCCATGCTTCTACTGTACGAGGAGCTTCTGTAATAGGTTCATCTGCTGCAATTTCCAATTCACCCTTTGAAAAATCAATACCTGATCCTTTATAAGCACTTTCATCTGGTATTTCTATCACAGATTCTTTTTGGAACCCAAATGCCACTCCATCAATTTTTCCAGCTTTATCATAGATTACATTAAGACTATCAAATACGGAATCATCTAACATCCAAGTATGCATTAACCCTTCTTCTTTACCTTTAATGACTTCATCAACGTTATCTTTAACCTCTTCCAACGTACGAACATCGTCCCATAAACGAACTTCTTTTATTTCAGCATTCGGGTGATACTGATCCCTAGTATCTTTACCGATACTATGGTAATTTTCAAAAGCAAGATCTTCCACTAAATCTACGTTATCAAACGAAGCTATTTCTTTTCCATCTTGAATAAAGACTATTTTTTTATTCGCAACGTCTCTTATTACAGCAAGATGTGTCCATTCCCCTGTTGTAATATTTGCTTCTACTGTTTTTTTATCAATAGTACCTAACTGATTTATTTCATAATATCTAAGTTGATTATCGGCTGTTATTTCAATATTATATGCTGTTTTGTTTCCTGATTTAAAATTCCCAAATAATATTTGACGTTGATTTAGATTTGGCTCAAATTTCACATTCATCTCATAAGTTGATGGAACATTTTCCAATTCTTTATTTAGCTGCACTGAGTTTTTCTTTGCACTGTCAAAGAATAGCCCTTCTAATTTGCTTGTTTCAACAAGTAGCTGAGTAAGTGGTTCCCTCTCAGCCATTTGAGATTCTGCTAATACTGAGCTTTGACCTAACATTAATAATGCTAAAGTAGAGGATAATACTGCTTTTGACTTATTCACGAAAAACTTCCTTCCTTTTAAAAGAGTTTGTGTAGTTCATAAATTATTTCCATCATTGCTTTGCTGAACAATATATCTTACTTATCATTTTGAATACACCTTAATTCCTCACCTACTTTGTTGTTTTTTGCTTTATAATGCAAGAATAATCCGCTTTTTGCTGTTTTACAATCTAATTAGGATTTTCTTTACATAACATTAACTTTATTCACATAGAAAACATGGAATAATTACTTTATAAACATTTTCTCATTTGCTGTATTTTGCATTTTTGAAATAAATGATAATATTTAGATTAGAGATTAGAGCAATTATTTATTGCAAGAATAATTGGAGGGCATAAATTTGTTACAAGAACATAGACATCAAAAAATAGAAATATATTTAAAACAACAGAAAGCTGTAAAAGCTACTGAACTTGCGACATTATTAAATGTATCTATAGATACGATTCGTCGAGATTTAGAAACTCTCGAAAAAAAAGGCACCATTAAACGGGTACATGGAGGAGCCATTTTGAAACAAAATAATAAAAATGTTCTTAATAAGTTATTTGTTGAAAGGGAAGTTGAAAATTTAGAAAAGAAACAAGAACTAGCCTCTGTAGCAGCTGAACTTATTGAAGAGGGACAGGCAATAGCATTAAATGGTGGTACAACTACCATTGAAATCGCCAAGGTTTTAGTAGAAAAATTCCACCGTTTAACCATAATTACAAACGATATTCGTATTCTAAGTATTTTAGGAGCGAATAAAAATTTCAAGGTCATTCTTTCTGGTGGTTTCTATAATCCAGATGAATATACTTTATACGGCAAACAATGCGAAGAAGTTCTCTCGAATTTTAATATTGATACTGCGTTTATTACCGTTAATGGGTTATCCCTAAAAAACGGCTTAACAGATTTTAGGATTCACGAAGTTGATGTTATTAAAGCCATCCTTTCTCGATCAAATCATAAAATAGTAGTGGCGGATTCTACAAAATTTGAGACTTCTTCTTATATAAATATCTGTCCTTTAAATGAAATTGATCTCATTGTTTCCGATAGTTCAATTTCATCTAAAACAATAGAAGACTATGGTAGTCATAATATAAGAATTATTTCTCCAAATTAAAGCTCTAAAGTAACCAGAGAAAGTAAAGCACGGACCTTTCAAATATATACACAAAATAAGCAACAATCGTTTAATGTGTTATTGAAAAGCTCCATGCCAATTGTTTACTGCACTCCGAATGTTAGACATATTCTAACTTTTGAAGGTGCAGTATTTTTATGTCACTGAATGAAGAAAAAATTTACGAAAGCATTGCTAACTTTGTGTAATTTCTTTACCTATTTAAGCGCTCATTTATTTTATCAATTAACTCAGGTAGCTCATTCATTGTACGAATTGTATAATGCGCCCCGAGGTCTTTAAATTTTTGAGCGGTCGTTTCAATAATTTCTTCCTTTTCCTCAGGAGTCAAAGCTTCATACTCTTCTTGGCTTAAGCCCATTTCAGAGCTTCCAATCACAACACCAACAGCCCAAACCCCTGCATTTAATGCTTCATTTATATCTGAAGCTGTGTCACCAATTTTAACAACCTGTTGTACAGCCTGTAATTGAAGCTGCTCCATATTACGATAAATCATGTATGGGTATGGCCTTCCTAAAGAATTAGTTGCATCAGGTGTAATATAAAAATCTGGACTATAGCCTTTTGCCTTAGCATTCGGCACAACGACATCCATCATCTTTTGTGTATAACCTGTTGTCGAACCAATTTTTAGTCCTTTACTACGTAATTGCGTAACAGCTTCTACTACGTGATCAATCGGATCTGTAAAGGTAGCCAATGTTTTCATTAAACTCTCTTCAAATTTTACATACAGCACCTCTACATCCTGTTCAGTAAAGGGGCTTCCATGTACATCCTGCCAGAGCTGTTCAATTCTTGGCATTTGAAGCATCGTACGAATATGATCGATTTTAAGCATACCCATCGGTTTTCTTGCTTCATCAATCGTAACTTCAACACCTGCATCCTCAAAAATTTCCACAAAAACATTGACCGGTGCCATACAGCCAAAGTCTACTGTTGTCCCTGCCCAATCCAAAATAATTCCTTCAATCGCTTTCATACTATGTCCTCCAAATAATCTTCCCTAATAAGCCTTCGCTGGGAAGAAACGTTTTTTTAATTGTGTTGACGTAATTTCTAATAGAATTGCGATGATTAAAATAAAGTATGTAATCATCCCTGCCTCACGTAAATCAAAATAGAAGCTTGATGCCATAAATAATTCAAAGCCAATACCACCAGCACCTGCTGCTGCTCCCATTGCAACAGCTACACCAAAGTTAATCTCGAAACGTAAAAATACCCATGATAGCAAATACGTAAATGTCGTAGGGATGACCGCATGAATAACGATATGCCACCAATTTGCCCCACTAGCACGTAAAGCCTCGATAATGCCTGAATCCATTTCCTCAAAGGCCTCAGAAAACGCTTTTACTAAGTATGCTATCGAATGCAACAGCATCCCTAATACCGCAGCTTCACTCCCTAGTCCAGCAGAAATCGCGAAAATCAATACCCATAAAACCGTTGGTACTGCACGAATAAACGCCATGACCATTCGTACTGCCTTTGACAGCCATTTATTTGATAAATTTGTAGCTGTCATTAAAGCTAACCCTAGTGCAATCACGGCCCCCATAATCGTTGATAAAAAGGCCAGACCCACTGTGATACCAATTTGGTAAAACGCTTCTCCCCAGCTAAAATGAGAAAGCCCTGGCTCTAAAACCATTACTTTAATATTACTTAACGTATCAACAATTGCGGTTTTTAGCTCTAGCCCTTTATAGTCAAATATAACGAACGCGAAAATTGTTGATAGAGCAAGAATTAGTAGCATTACACGCATGTAAATATCTGCTCGTGAATGTTTCTTTAACGGAATATGCCTTTTATGAGGTGGATTATTTTCCATAGCCTGTACCATTTATAAAATCACCTTTCGTACATGATTTGAACACACATCTATAACAATAACGGCTGCTACAATACAAAGCGTAATGAGTGATATTACATTGTAGTTCAGCATTTTATAATAAATATCAAACACATAGCCGATGCCAGTACCAGTTAAAATGCCTAGCAGTGTTGCATTACGAATATTTGTTTCAATCATGAATAAAATCCAGCTAATAACCTGTGGTAAACACTGTGGCAATACACCTTTAAATACGATTTGAAAATATGTTGCTCCAGTTGCTTGTAAACCTTCAATAGACTTATCACCTGCTTCATCAATAGTTTCGATAAATGCACGTGTTAAGAAGCCTGTTGAGCCTACAAATAAAGCTAAAAAACCTGTCACCGAATTTTGTCCAAACGATAACAATAATACAAGGGCCCAGACTACAACTGGAATATTTCTTGAAAGCGATGCTACAAATCGAGAAAATAGCATTAACGGTTTATTAATCATCGTTTTAGAAGAGCCAAATAACCCTAAAAATAGTGCTATGATTGCGCCAATTACAGTAGCAGCAATCGACATAAAAATTGTTTCAAATAAGGATGCAAGTATAATCGGTAATTTTTCTAATGACTCACCTGTTACAAATAAATTTGATAACATCCAGAACAGAGCATCTGGCAAGGTAAACATACCTTCTACAACATTAAATTGAGTGATGGCAACAGAGCCATAACTAAATAACACAATGGTGATTAGAAAAAACCATATATGCCAGTTACTACGTTTCAGTTTGTTGTCAATCATGTTAGATCTCCTTATATCATGATTAAATCTTGCATGTTCGAACTATAAATATTTTGGATTTCCACATTCGTCAGTACAGCACTGCGATCATTGAAGACAATATTGCCTTTGTTTAAACCAATGATACGATCCGAATAATGCTGCGCAATCTCCACCTGATGTAGATTAACGACTACAGCAATTCCTAGCTCAGAGGAAATCATCTTCAAATAATCCATAATAATTTTTGAAGAGCTCGGATCCAATGAAGCAATTGGTTCATCACATAATATTAGTGAAGGCTCCTGAATAAGCGCTCGACAAATTCCAACTCGTTGCTGCTGTCCCCCACTTAATTGGTCACAACGTTTATAAGCATGTTCCGCAATACCAAGCTTTTCTAAGAGGAAAAAGGCACGCTCCTTTTCCTTCTGCGTATAGCGATTAAAAATTCCCTGCAGAGTCGTTTTATAACCAAAACGACCATGCAGCACATTTTCTAATACAGAAAGACGTGGAACTAAATTATAATGTTGAAAAATCATTCCTATTTTCGTACGTACTTTTCGTAACTCCTTTTTATTTAGTTGCCCGATATTTTGTTCATCAAACAAAATTGTCCCTTGATTAAAATCCACCATTCGATTAATACAGCGTAATAACGTTGATTTTCCTGCACCCGAAGGACCAATAATGGAAATAAACTCTCCTGGAAAAACTTCAAAGCTAATATCCTTTAACACTTTTGTTTCTTCGTTATAAAACTTTTCTACTTTATTAACCTGCAATATTGGCATCATCTCGAAAATCCTCGCTTTTTAATGTAGCTAATTATTTTGATAACTCACGAATCGGGTTAAACCATGCATCCTCAACTTTAAGGAAACGCTCATTGTCTTCCTTTGTGAATAATGTTGCCGTCTCACTATCCTCTAAACCAAAAATCTTTTTGTTATTTGAAAATTCATCTGAAGTAAATAAAGCTTGAATTGTATCAAAATCTTCCTGACCCATCGTTTCTAAATTCGCAACGAATGGTTCGTTTAATACAGGCGTTACATTCATTAAAGCAAAATCTTTGCCTGCTACTGTGTTAAAAGGCTCTGCTGCATTTTCTTTTACAGTATAAATAGCACCTGGTGTGTTTGCTTCTCCGTCTTTTAGATCCACATATTCTTCTACGCATGTATCACAAAATGCAGCTACATCTACATCATCCTTTAATAAATTTACTGCTGATCCTTGATGAGAGTTACCAAATAATACTTGCTCAAATAATTCAGCACCTGTCATGATGCTTTCCTCAGATAAGTCTGCGTATTTATCCGTTTCTGAGAAATGCTTAATGATTGTTGAGGATGGTACTTTAAAGCCTGATGTTGAGCTATTTGATACAAATGAAATCGATTTCCCTTCAATTGTATCTAATGAAAATTCATCATCCTTTTTGAATGCATCCTGCTCATTTACATCTACAGCTAACCAGCTATAATAAATTGCATCATCTAATGTTCCAGATGCGCCTGATTGTACTGCTAACGGAATAACAGCATCATTTTTTTTCTTTGCTTCAATATAGCTGTTCGAACCCATAAAACCCATATCTGCATTGCCATTTGCAATTGTTTCAATCGCAATAGCATAGTCTGTCGTTAAGTGATGCTTCACTGCCTTACCTGTTGCTTCCTCGATTAATTCTCCGATTTCATCACGTGATGCTTTTAAATCAGATCCTGATTCATTTGGATACCAAACAATGTCGATTTTGTCGTCTACCTTACCTTCTGTTGTTTGTCCAGAGCATGCTGCTAAAGCGATTGATAGTGCTAAAACTGATGACATTAAAAGTGTTTTCTTCATTGTTCTATACCTTCCTATTCATAGATTGAGATTAAAATATTTTTTACATCTGCTTCTGTTAATGGGACTGGATTGTTATCCATACGACCTTTTGTAAACGCATTTTCTACAATACGATTGATACTTTCATGTGTTCCTTTGTATTGCACAAGTCTTGTAGCAAAACCCGCTCTTTCCTGCACGCTTTCTATCCATTGCTGTATTTCTTTAAACGAACGATGACCAAATGCTTCAAGAAGTTGTTGTTTTTCAGGAATACTCTCAAAATTAATAGCTAACACTTTTGCTAATGTTAAGCTTGCTGCCACACCATGTGAAATCCCAAGTTCCATCGTTAATGGGTAAGAAATGGAATGGCAAGCTGTTGTACGTGTATTACTAAAGGCCAAGCCTGCATACATACTTGCTAAAGCAATCTCACGTCGATATTCTATACTACTTGGTACTTCAATTAGCGGTTCTAAATATTGCATAATTCGCTTAATGGCCTCTGTTGCATAAACTCTAGAAATATTATTCGATTTATTTGACCAATAGGCCTCTGTTGCATGACATAGTGCATCCAATGTTGTCGAAACAGTAATACTTATTGGTAATAAAGTTGTTAGTGTATGATCAATAATTGCTGCATAGGCATATAATGATAGGTTATCAATTGAAAGTTTAATTCCTTGCTTTTCATACCAAATTGTTGCCCAGCATGTTAGCTCCGAGCCAGTTCCAGAAGTAGTAGGAATTCCAATCCAAGGAATTGTCTGCTCGTTATTTTTGTAGTCTTTTTGCTCAATAATTGTCAACAGTTGTTTAGAATTTTCAATTTGCATTCCTTTAATCGCTACTAATGATTTAGATAAATCTAATACACTTCCCCCTCCGATGCCTACGATACAATCAAAATCAAATTCTTTTGTCTGATCGAACAACGCGAATAGATCATCTACAGTAGGATTTGAAATTTCAATATCTACTTGCTGCATTTTATAATTCTGTAGACAGTTTCTCAGTTCAGCGCTTTCTGGCGAGTTATTAAAATTACCCCCACGAGTAAGTAAAAGCACTTTTGTTACCTTTTGGGGCATTTCTTCAATTACTCGCTTTAAAACCTTTATTTTCCCGATATTTATTTTCACTGGATTAAAAAAAGTTCCCATTAAATCACTCTTCTTCCTATTAATCTACTACTCTTATGCATCTACTTATTTAACTCCTTGCTTATTTTTGCTTACAATTGCAATAATAATCGCCTTTTTGCTGTTTTTCAATCCATTCCGAAATATCTTTACATTAATTTATAATATTTACAATACGTTAATATCTCTCTTTAAAACACCTACATAATAACAATAATTTTGTTATTTTTATCATTAATCATAGAGGAAGGAGTATGCATCTTTTCGCAAGAAATCATACATACTTAAATTGTATACTCAAAAAAGAAGCAAAAAACAGCAAAACATCTCATCTTGCAACTAGTTTAGTAGGGGCAGTATTAAAGCGAAAGGAAAATACGTATTTTTGCATCTGATAATAAAAATACCCTTTAGTAATAAGAACTAAAGGGTTAGGATATCTAAACAATTTTTATTCATTTGAGGATGGTTAATAGTAATTTGATTTAAGCATTATTTGAACATTTTAATTTACTAGGTGAATACCATTTTTATTAGGAGAAAATCGTTTCATTAGGTTCTTTAAAACCACTAAATTAAATGTTGTTAAAAATAGGGAATCGTCTTGTAAATATGCTTAGCATTGTAAAACTGCATTATCCTGACGATACCGCTAAAATAACAGGTGCTAAAGCCTGGTATTTTTTTAACTCATTTTTTCGGGTTCTAGTTCAATTAAAAATGTTAGGAATACATTCATTTGTAAGTTCATTATCTTTAGCTGTACCTTTCCCCTTCATCATTTTCACTATCAAACTAAATATTATTGAAATTCCGTTATATTCTAAATGATATTGGTGCACTCTAAAACGTAACCACTAAACAAACGGAGGTTATAATAATGAAGAAATTACTGTATTTAGGAGCAATGTCAGCACTTCTTTTATCAGCATGTTCTTCTCATGATGAAGCTCCAGCTAGTGAACAGGCTGAAGCGAAAGAAAAAACTGTCAATGCTGAAACAAAAGAGACACTTGAAAGAAATGCTCTCAAATAATTGAATCAATTTAATTTACAGACAGGTACTAACTACTACTTTCATGGCTGTATCCATCGTTTTTCTGATTTTATCCACTACTTTTATAATTCTATCCACCATTCCAGCTCTGTTATTCATCAACTTTCTTTTTAAGAATTTTAAACGATATGGATGTCCCCTGATTAGGTTGACTGTTGATTTGAAGCCCTGCTCCGTAATGCTGCTTTAATCGTAAATCCGTATTCAGAAGACCTACGCCAGTCGATTTATTCAGCCTTCTGACCAGCAATTGTTTTTTTGTTTCTTCATTCATTCCAATTCCATTATCAGATACTGTTATTTCAATATATGTATCGGAATCTAAAATTTGGATATGAATATTTCCACCTCTTACACGTTTCAAAATGCCATGTTCTATGGCATTTTCAATTAATGGCTGGATGGTTAAAGACGGAATCATTACATCAGATGAAACTTCTAGCTCCCATGTTGCACTGATTCGACTTCCAAATCGCTCCTGCTGAATATAGAGATAGGATTGAACAAGCTTTAACTCATTCTCTAAGGGGACAAGTTCATCAATATTTTGAAATTTAAAGGATTCCCGTAGAAAATCACTGAGCGCCTCAAGTAGCTTATTCGTACGCTCCGTATCAATTTCATGTAAGGTCATAATGGCATTTAATGTATTAAATAAAAAATGTGGATGTATTTGTGCCTGCAGCCAAGCTGCTTCCATTCGAAGACGCTCTTGAACAGATTGTTTAACATCTGTAAGTGCTTTTACCCTTGATCTTAATTCTAAAGGATCGACTGGTTTCATTACATAATCATTCGCACCAGATAAAAAGCCATTCTCAATATCCTGTGCTTGACCTCTAGCAGTAAGAAGTAACACTGGTAGCTCTGAAATTGACAGCTGTTTACGTATTGTCCGTACTAATTCATAGCCAGACATATTTGGCATCATTACATCTGAAATAACTAAGTCAAATTTTTGACATGCCAATTCCTCCAGCGCCTTACTACCGCTAGTAACTGTTCTTAAATCATATTTTTCTGTGGACAGAATTGTTTCGATCACTCTTAAATTAACTGGATCATCGTCCACAACCAACAGCTTTGGTCGATTTGTTTGCATGATTGATTGGATTGTTGAAGAACGATTAAAGTGATTAGAAGACGTTGTAACATCGAAGTCCTTATTCGTTTGCAATGATGAACTCCCATCTTCTGTATCATTTTGTTCAGATAAGTTAGAAATAGGTAAAGTAAACGTAAATTCAGAACCCTTTCCTAATACTGAACGTGCTTGTAATGTGCCTCCATGTAGCTCAACTAAACGTTTACTTATACTAAGCCCTAGCCCAAATCCACCTTCAATTATGGCCTTACTAAGAGTTCCTTGTTCATAAGGCTTAAATATATGCTGAATAGTTTCATTATCTATGCCTATCCCTGTATCTGAAATCACAATTTCCACCATATTGTTTTTCACATGACCAGCTATTATAACATGACCTTCATTTGTATATTTCACTGCATTATGCAGTAGATTAAAAACAATTTGAATAACTCTATTTTCATCAGCCATGACTTTTGGAAAATCTTTTGGAATTTGATTTATTAACTCTACTTGCTTTCCTTCCCTCATAAAATAGAGCATATCTAATACGCCAGAAACAATTGTATGAATGGAAAATGATCGCAGCTGCAGCTTTGTGGTATTTTCTTTTAAGCTCATTACATCTAGTAAATCGTTTAACATAAGAGACATTCGTCGCCCAACCGAAAGAACGGTTTCTAAATCCTTGACGCTATTATCACTTAGAACCGTTTCTTCTCTTTCTAAAACAGCCTTCGACATGTTTAAAATCCCATGTAGAGGATTTCGTAGTTCATGGGACGTATTAGCAAGAAATTCATCCTTCAATCTGTCAGCTTCTTGAAGCTTTACAGCGAGTGCCTTTGTATCTGCATACACTTGAGCATAATCTTTAAACCATAGTATTGCCAAACAAGCCATCGTGATCATAAGGTCAAAAGGATAAAATATTGTTTTTACCCCAGTTAAAAGAAAGATACCGTACCAAGCAATATTATTCACAAAAGCTATTATTGCCAACAATAACAAAATATTACTTTTTATCTCTTTGATTGATTTTACAATCATTGTTACTATCGTTAAAATCATTGGGATTCCTAAAAGCGTAGCATAAATAGGCTGTATGATTGTAACATAATGAGCAGACAATAGTATTGCAAGCAATGCAGCAATTCCACATAAAGTATTAAACCAAGGAATTAGTTTAAGTAATGTCTTTGGCAACCACTGTTTGATAGAGTGAAGTAGTGAATAGCCAATGCCAAGCATAGAAAGATGAACTAATTTAAAGCCCCAATCGTAATTAATTGGAAACCAATAAGACAATAATTTATCATCACTTCCTAAAAGATAAAAAAATGTAGTGGCTAACGTTAACATAGAAAAGTAAAGTAATCTTTTATCTCTGTTTCCTACAAAATATAAAATAATAGAATAAATAGCATGTATAAGGAAAACTAAAGCCACCATTTGCTGCATCGTTACAGATAATTGTGTCTCTCGATTTATTACTTCTTCTTTGCCCAATTTAATGGAGCGAATGATTCCTCCATTACGAGAATCCTTATAATTAGCAACTTGCACAATAATTTCAATTTCACTATGTCCATTTACTTCAAAAGAAGCGGAATATGGAATGTTTTTGGCAATGGTTGTATCCGCATTTTCACCAATTTTACCTGATTTCGATAGTTGTCTACCATTCACATATATTTCAGAAGAGCTCCGAACACTTGGCACCCTAATACTGTAGGTACTATTATCAGATGGATTAACAAGAACTTTTAAGCGATAAGAACCGTAACCATATGGAGTTACTTTCCCCTCCTGTAAAGAAGAATCCCACCCCTCTGGAACATGTATGTATGTAAGATTTTTTCCTGTTGCTTCATTTGATGTTTTTTCATTAACTAACCACGTATAAGGGTAGAACTCCCATTCCCCGTCCAATGTAATAGAATGATTGTCGTTAAAATTCCATTCTCGTAAGTCTATTTGTCCTTTTACTGCATAGGGTTGATTTGTATTATTTAAAATGTCCAACCAGAAAATACGTAAGCCTGTTAGTAATAGTACAAATAAACTAACAATAAGAATAATTTTCTTCTTATTCATTTATATAAATGTCAAAAAGTCCTTGCACTTTCTTTTTTTAGCACAATTTCCTTAGGCCAATTGCACCTCCTTTGCACTATTATCCTATCATGCTCAGAGATACTTTTAAATCGAAATATTTATTGCTATATAAAAATAGACTATATTTCTATAGTCCATAACTTAATGGTAAGGTTACTTATTTAACTGCTTTTACATTATGTCGATATATAACAACACTACTTATTAATCCAAGTACACCGACTAACAGAATCCATGTGTTGTTGAAAAAAAGTCCATACATTAGCATTGCACTAGCAAAAATACCACTTGAAAAGGCACTGGACACCATAGATTTTTTTGTTGGTTTAGGGAATGGAATAGAGGTCCCCAGATTTTTATTTCCCCATTTACAAGCCGCATCCATGATTGTATACATTTTGTCTAACATCATTTCCCCTTCTTTCCTCCAAATTTAAAATACGATGTAAGCAAAAAAAGCATTAGATAGAGCACCCAAAAAAGCTAACATTGAAATTGATAAACACATCAATCCGACAACCTTTTTCGTCTTCTGTTCTCTATTCTTTTGTGAAATTAATATTACCCCTGAGATCAGAAGCACGAGTGCTGCAATGATATTTATCACGATAAAGAAAGATGCTGTTTCTTTAAGAAAGTCTATAATACTCCAAAATAAACTCATCGTTCATATCCTCCCATTTTATATTTGAAATAAAGCATCTACTCAAAGATACTTGCTACCAACTGCTTAGTCATAAATTGAAATGCAGCTAGATGATCGCAGTTTTTTGAAATTCCTTCTTTACTTGCAATACTGGAAAGAAGTACGGTGAATGTAGAGAAAGCTAACTTTTCAGAAACCCTTAATTTAAGATTAGCTTGTTTTATTGCAGCTCGAAAAAAATCAGAACTATCAAAAATTAATTTTTCCTTCATTTCCTCTGATAGTTTACTGTAAAATGATGTGAAATCAACCGTTTTTACATCATAAAGAAATGGTTTGCTTTCGTATTCATCGTAAAGTTGAATAATCGCTGTTTCAAAACCAGACTTTTCAGGGCATTGTTTAATTTGCTCCATAAACTTTCCATAAATAGTAACTTGAATGTCATACAAAACTTCAAAAAAAAGCTCTTCCTTACTTGAATAAAAATTATAAAAAGTACCCGTTGATATTTCTGCCTTTTTACATAATGCACCAATACTCGTTTCTTTATAACCTGCAGAAATCCAAAATGCCATACACTCATCTTTCAATTTACTTTTAATCTGAGTTTTATCTTCTTCTGAAAAAACCTTTTTGCCCCTTGCCATAGCTGAACACCTCCTTTTCATGAATATTTTATACGAATATTCATGAAATATATTCATATAATATCATTAAAACTGATTATAAACAAGAGATTAAAAATATGTTATTTCAGAAAAGTGCTTGTAATAACTCAACTATCCCCCTTTTCTGCTAAAGTTTTAAAGATTTCTTATTTCACTAACGGTGCAGCATTCCTGTAACCATTGCAGCATCATCGTAAAAGAATTGACTTAATGGAATAGATAAATTTAGTAAAGTAAGGGGAATTGAAATAAAAAATAAAAAATCAAAAATCAAATATTATTCTGTGTGATATTTTTATCAAGTTGTTGATTGGAAAAAAATCCGTTTATAGTTGGAAATTTTCACATGGATTTAAGCATATGCATAAATAATGAAGGATTTTTAAACTGTTCTTTTTCTAAAAAGGGAGGGGAAAAATGACTCAAGCTTTTGAATTTAAATCAAATGGGAAGTTTATTGTAAAAGTAGATGATTATACAGTAAAAATTCAGCCTAAGGGGTTCTCAAATTTTATCAATAAAGGGGGCTCGAAGGGGGTAAAATCCATCCCCATTAAATCCATAACCGCTATTCAATTTAAAGAACCTGGTTTTTCTACGGGATATATCCAATTTGCCTATTCTGGATCAAATGAAACAAAAGGCGGTACATCGGCAGCTATCAAAGATGAAAACTCTATAACCTTTTTTAAAAGAGAGTTGAAAAAGGCCAAAGAATTAATAAAGCTAATTGAAATGAAACGACATGAGAGTTTATCTCCCTCCATCACCTCACAAAGTGCAGCAGATGAAATTTTAAAGCTGAAAAAGCTAATGGATGCAGGTATTTTAACAAAAGATGAATTTGAAGCGAAGAAAAAACAATTATTAAATATTTAACCATATAGAAAAACTGAATTTTATAAGGCACTTCACTAAACAAATGTTACATTTCATCATAAAAGTAGTGTAATGCAAATTATCATCCTTACTCATCAGGATTAGTTATTCCTTAAAATACTTTTGCCTTTCAGAATTTTTAGTTGGATAAATAACACGCTTCCTTTCTACTACAAGGCATATTATAGATGATAGAAAGGAGGAATTTCTCATGGGATATTCAGGAAATGTAGGTAGTTGGAACAATGGCTGCTGTGGTGGAGGCAATAGTGGCTCTGGCTATGGCTCTACATTCGTTCTAATTGTTGTTCTATTCATTCTTTTAATTATTGTTGGCGCTAGCTTCCTTTATTAATCACATCAACATTTCCAACTATTAAATAAATATTAGGCTTTAGTTTTGTCTATATGGATAAGACTAGAGCCTTTATTCATGAAGTTATAAGATTTTCCATTGAAATCAGTGAATAATTAGCAATCCTATATGGCACATTACATATAGGAGGTGGAAGAATAATGTCTAGAATTATTGGTGTTGAACAATCATTATCAAACGTAGAGCAAGCTTTAAAGGCAAAGGGGTATGAAGTTATTCAACTGCGGAATGAAGAGGACGCTAAAAGATGCGATGCTTGCGTCATCACAGGCCAAGACAAAGATGTTATGGGAATTAGTGATCCGATTATTGCAGGACCAGTTATTGATGCGAATGGTCTTTCTGCTGACGAAATTCTACAGCGTGTAGACAAATATTTTCATTAACAACAAATGGAGAGGTGCTGTCTTTAGTCTTTATGAACTATTGACTAGCACCATCTACAATTTATATAAGTCGATTTCTTTTACAAATAATTTATAAAGAAATATACAAAAGAATGTTAGACCAACCAATAATAAAATTCCTCCCACAATGAGATAGGATAAAATGTATCCTTTTGTTATAACAAGGAAACTCTCTGTATCCATTGATCCCCCATTGCTGTTCTTAGATATTCATTTGCAGAGTCTTACCCATTTCAACACTATTTACTAATAGTATGGAACCAATGCAGATTAAAATAACTGTAAACAAGATTTTTACATACTTTATTATTTCCTCTTGTTTCAAATGATATCCCTCCGTTTTACGCATTAATTTATAACATATTTCCAAATATCGATTCACAAAATATTCCAAAAATTATATATCTATAATTTCCTCCAACCAGTATTACTCGAATAAAAGCTTTAAAAAAGAAATTCCTGCAATACACACAAAAAAACCTAGCTTCAAATGGAAACCAGGTCTTTTTGTGTGTTGTGTGTTTGTTTTTGATTACATGGCTAGTGTACCAAATCGTTCTAAACAAATTCTAAACAAGATTTAAGCCCATCATAAAGTTATTCACATGATTTCCGTTATTGTCTATTTTTCTTTACAAGTAAAATAATATTCACTTGTTAAATTATTATAAATTTTCAATATGACGCTGCCCCCCTTTTCATAGCATCGTGAGCTAGCCAAATCTATTTCTTTTGTATTAAAATAATGAGTTACATTTATCAAAAAGGACATTCCTAATAAAAGAATCAGCAAAAGCCAAATGACTCCATTTAAATTTTTCTTGTTAATCATTTCATCCTCCATGTTTCTTTTATTGTGAAGTAGTTTTTTACATTTCTTGAGGTGGTATAACCCCAGTAATTAGTAAGATAAAAAGGAATAAACCCACTAAAAGGAATATAAATGAAGCCCAGAACATTGGACCTACTTTCACAGTAAACCGCTCACTTTGCTGAATAAAACCCGTATGCCCGCTTACCTGAGCGTTAAAAAACCTAGACATGGCTCCCCCACTGCTTGAAAAGTAGTAAATGCCACCAGCAAATAAGATACCTGTAAAAAACATAACCTCAATTAATCGAACAGAGAAAAACGAGGCAATATAATATGTAATGATTACCTCTACTATAAGTGTTATCATCATAATAATTACGCTTTTACCTTTTATATAAACTCCCCCTTTTTGAATGAGCTTCCTTATTCTACGAGCATATATAAATAAAGTTTCATTTTTATAATTTCTTCCATAAATTATTACTATACAAACGCAAAAATTCCAGGCTCCACATCTATGTAATACCTAGAATTTTTATGTCTGTTTAAACTATATGTATGTTTCTAACCATCTGATCTGTAAGTTAAATTTCTGAAATAAGGTTATTCAATTTCTGTTGATTGATTTGACCTTTGATTGTATATTTTAAAACGCCTTCTGCATCAAAGATAAAAGTAGTTGGGTAATTTATGACTTCAAATGATTTTTGAAGTGCGCCATCTCCATCAAGAAAGATAGGAAAATTCAGTTTGTAATTCTCTATAAATTTTAATGCATTCTTATAACTATCATAAGCAGTTGCATTAATGGCTAATAGCTCCACATGATCTGATTTTTGGCTATAAAACGCTTTTAAATCTGGTACTTCATCTTGACAGGGACCACACCAAGATGCCCAAAAATTAACAATTAAAACTTTACCTTTGTATTTTTTAAATGTTGTTGTCGTTTTATCAAAATTCATTAGTTTTGTATCATATGCAATTTGTTTTGAGCCATTTGCTAATTCGACCATTGAGGGATTTAGTTCTTCTTTGAAAATTTCATCTTTTAAGGCAGCGCCAATTAAGAAAACTACTACTACTAGTGATATTACTAAACCTATAAGTTTTTTCCGTTTCATTGTACTTCTCCTTCATTAATTTGATTATACGCCAATTTTACAATACTTCCACTCCATATTACCTCATTTAGGTATAAAAGGTTAGATTATACATCATTAATTTATATATACTTCTCCTTTCATCATCTGTAAAATTAAAACGAAATCACTTACGCTAATTGCGAATTTTTTCGAGCTAGCTCGAAAAGCACCTCTTCAAAATCGGTGACATTTTCTGCGGGCTGAATCAAGATAAAATTTTACGAGGGTGAACAAGATGGGAAGATATTTTAGTTTGTTTAAAAAGGCATGTAAAAGCCTCCATTTATGGACTTATATCTCTAAAATGAGAGGAGGCAATTATACTTCCTCAAAATTTACTTTTATAGATTCTTTCATTAGTTGTGTTGGCGGTATGTTATGTATTTTCATCTTACTATCATTAACTAACTTTATGAACGTACCTTGGCTTATGGCATCTTTTGGTGCAAGTATAGTCCTAGTTTTTGGAGTATGGTATGCTCCATTTTCACAGCCAAGAAATGTTATATTGGGCCATCTTCTTACGGCTTTAACAGGCTTGTCTTTTTTTTCATTATTTGGCTCAAATCCGTATGCGATAAGTCTTGGCGTTGGTTTAGGGATATTTTTAATGGCAATTACAGGATTCATACATCCACCAGCAGCATCAAATCCAGTAATTATTATGTTAGGGGGCTATAGCTGGAGCTATTTGTTTATGCCAGTGTTGATTGGAACACTGATAATCGTCTTTATAGGATTAATATTCAACAATTTAATTAAAACTAGAAAATATCCATTATTTTGGTGAAAAACAGTTTGTCATGCTGTCATTAAAAGAAAGAATCATAAAATTTTGTGTTTAACATTCATTAAAAAAATATATTGGTTCCCTATTCATTTATCTATCAACACAAAATCCCACAGATAAGCAAATCGATCAGCTTTTCTGTGGGATTTTGTGTTAGAAACAAATTAATATTCCTAAAGTTAGATAAAAAATTTATAGGTTATTCAATATTCACTTTGCTTATGTCGTAGGTAAAATAGTAAAGCGATAGCCCTCTGCTTCAATTGCTGTAATAACAACGTTTGGAGGGATATTTTCAAAACGAATAATGATGCCACTTCCATCATCAGCTGTCGCTACAGTACCACTAAGAGCTTGCCCACTTTGTAATATAAATGTTAGCTCTGTACCCATAGTTAGCTGGGCACTATCTGCAGTAGTTGTCAGTAGTAGACCCTCATTCGTCCATTGCATGTCTGTAATCGTAATATTTCGGACAATTGTTAGCTGGGCTGTGATTGCTGGAATAAACTGAACCATTGTCATTGTGCTTGGGTTTATACATTCAATGGCATCATGTAATGTGACCTTTACTTGATTGCCTTCAATTTGAACTTGTTCTTGCTGTAATTCTACTTGCGTTCCTTCCAGAATTTCAGCTATTTTAGTGAATACTTGCCCTTCATGCGCTATAACAATTTGTTGATTTGCTAATTTTTGTTGTGCTTCTACGATTCCCTTCAAGCCATTTAGCGGTTTGATGTTTCCTGTTAAACCATTAAGTTTAGCAATCATTGGTTCAACTTGTTGTTGTAACAGTAATTGGCTATTGACTAGCTTCTCCGCTTCCATCACTTGTGCCTGTAGCGCTACTACAATCATTTCGGGCATCCATTGCTTTTCTTTTGGAATATCTGGAACATCCTTACCATCTGCTGAAAGTAGAAGCACTCCATTTTGTTTAAGTTGCTCAATCCATTGCAATTTCTCTTTTGCTAGACGAATACTTGTATGCAGTTCTTCTATATATGTAGGTGCTTGCGAACTGCTGTTACCATACTCTACTACCTCTCTGGTTGGTGCGATCAGTCGATTCACGATATCATTGATATTTCCATTTAAACGTACATTTGAACGTGATAATATGCCATGTTCTCTTGGGTCAACAAACACAAATTGATCTACCGTAAAATCGCCTGTAAAAGAAATTAGTTTCGATTTTTGATTTTTCTTAAAACCCGAAAAACTTTCATCTTGACGTGGAGCTAAAGTAACTGCAATTTTAGTTAATTGCTCTTTCGTTATTTGACTACTTGGTAAATCATCACCTAGCATAACGCCCTTCTCTTTTGCTACCTTAATAAAGCTATCTGTCCAACCACCTATGAGGACATCTGAAAAAGCTGTTGTCGTTCCAAAAAATGTCGTTTCGCTTTCATCTATCGCCCTTACAAATAATGCGAAATCCTGTCTTGTTATTAAAGCTGTAGGTACAAAAGGATTACCGCTAGTTCCATCCAATACACCTAAGCCTGATAGTTGTGCTAGTTTTCCTGCTACATCATCTTGTGGATTATATGGCAATACATACATGTTCAATGCAGAAGAACCTGCAGTGGATACTTCGAACACAGTATCTATCGTATTAGCAAGTTTAACCTTTGATAAGGAAGCCGTCACCGTTGACTGTTGCTCATATATAATGGTGAAATTTTCAGCCCTTAGCTTGCTCATTACCAAATTTGTAGCTGCTTTTGGAGTAACGACGATATTTTGGGTAACAGTTATATTTTTTAGCTCCACAAAATCTGCATTAACGAATAAATTTCCTGCAAACGTACTGTTCGCACCATCAAATACGACATTCTTTCCCTTAGCACCTGATGTATTTAATGCAATAGCCAAAATATCAACAATTTGACCATCGATGATCACTACCTGTATACGTCCCCCAGTTAAGGCTGGCGCATTTTGCTCATTTAGCAATGTTTGTACGTTCTTCGCAACTGTCCATTCTCGTCCTGCTGCTGATAATTTCCCTTGTTGAATGGCTTCAATTGTTAATTTCGCCTCCATAATTTCAACCATATTCCGTTGCTCTGCGCGAATAATAAATGATGCCAACTGCCCCCTCGTCACAAATTTTTCTCCACTAAATGTAGTTGCTGTTGTACCAGTTGTAATATGGTTTGCAAATAATGTTTCTACTGCTTGTTGATTTTCTGTCGCTACATCAGTAAAGGTGTTTGTGATTGTATCAGAAGTAGGTAACTGTAAAGCCTTCGTAATCATCGTTGCCATTTGATAGCGTGTCACAGGTGTATTCATCTTGAACGACTTCTCCAAAATTCCCTTTTGCTTTAAAGTAGCTATTATTTCCTGTTCACTACCCTTTAAACCAATTACCCCTGCCACCATTTTTGCTGCTTGGCTTTGTGTGACTACCTCATTTGGCTTAAATGTTCCATCAGGATAACCGTGAATAATCCCACGCTGTGAAAGCTCCATAATCGCCCCGTAATGACTATGCCCTTCCTTCACATCTGAAAACTTTAAGGAATCTGCCTCAACTACTGACACTACCCCCATTGCAGCAATCGTAGTCACCATACCTGCCATAAATAACTTATTCTTCATGCCATTATTCCTCCTTTCCTTTAATTCTATCAATCTATAAAAAGGGTTTTCTTAATGAAATCTTAATGGATTATAAAGTTCCTATTAGACTCGATTTTTTTCTTCTATAATAGTAAGTAGTTTTAATACGATTTGAGAGGGGAATGATCAACGATGAATCAAATTCTAATTGTTGATGATGAGAGCAGTATTCGCCAATTAATCCGACTACATTTAGAAAATGCACAGCTAAAAGTGATAGAAGCTGAATCAGGTCAAGACGCCATTGGACAATTGCAGCAAAAGCCATTTGACATGATTATCCTTGATTTAATGATGGCCAATGGTGATGGATTTGAGGTACTACACTATTTAAAAGAAAAATATTTACAGCCGCTTGTTATTGTGTTAAGTGCTAGAAGAGAAGTTGAAGATAAAATTACGGTACTTGGATTAGGCGCAGACGATTATGTGACAAAACCGTTTAGTCCGATTGAACTTGTTGCACGCGTACAGGCCCAATTAAGACGACATTCCATCAAACATCACTCCGAACGTATACGTTTAAACAAGTTAGTGCTTGAAATGGACAAGTCGATGCTACATTATGATGGACAAAAACAAAGGTTGACGACAGTAGAATGTCAACTACTGCAATTATTCATGCGAAATGTTGACCGTGTGCTAACGAAAAGAGAAATCTATCAACATATTTGGCAGCATGAACATTATGATGATAATAATTTAAGCGTTTTTATTAGTCGCCTTCGTAAAATACTTGAACAGATGACTGGTCAACATTCGATCCGTAGCATTCGTGGTGTTGGCTATCAATTTTCGGGTGATGGATTTTGAAAAATCTAACAAAACTTTGGCTTCTTATGATTATCAGTATCTTTGGCAGCATCATTATTTTTATTACATTAAGTTTAGCAGTAGGAAGTATTTGGGATAAAGGCTACGATTTAAACAAATTAAATACACTAGCTGACGATATTATCGCATCAATTCGCCAAAAAGGGACAGGAAGGGAGCAGGAAATAAAACCGATTTTGGACTCCCTTCATACGGAACATACAGCGATTCACTTTGCATGGATTCAAGCAGATGGCACAAAAATTTATGATACTTCTGGCGATTTAGAGGATTATAATTTCTCGAAATTAGCAGATCGTTTTATAAATATGCCAAGTAATTTTTGGGCAGAAGATGAAAATATCAGTTTGATTTATAGCATCACCCTAGACCAGCAAAGATACTATCTATTAATGAGCCTACCTAGCGAGGCAATGAAACAGGGGCAAATTTATTTCTTTATACGCACTACAAAGGTACTTATGACACTTCTTCTTCCTTTACTTGCAGCTTTTATAGTTCCTTATTTACTTGCCATTTTGTTTTTTTCTTGGATGAATCGACGCATTAGTAAGCTAAATAATGCCCTCGCCCAAGTCAATCTTCAAAGTAATAGTATTGTACTTGAGGATGAGACAAAAGATGAAATTGGGCAACTGACACAGCATTACAATTCGATGGTACAACGGATTCAAAGCCAAGTTGTTGAAATTGAGCAATTTGAAAATAGACGAAAGCAATTATTGTCTAATCTTTCGCATGATTTACGCACACCATTAACGATGATTTTAGGCTATGCTGAAACGATTCGCAACGGATTATATAAGGGTGAACGAGAACTACAAGCCAGTGCTAAAATTATTTTGCAACGTTCTCGCTATATGGACCGCCTGCTCGATCAATTACTGGATATCACTAAACAAAATACCAATGCATTGACATTGCAACTGGCATCACATAATTTATCTGAAATTTTACGGAAGATTATAGCCGATTATTTATTATTTATAGATGGCCAAGATTACGATGTAGATATTGATATTGCGGATGCTGATATTGTGATGTGGATAGATGCTGCATTGATTGAACGGGCTATACGTAACTTAATTGACAATGCCATTCGCTATGGGAAGGAGGGACGCTATCTTGGTGTAGTACTTGTAGAACATCAGAATGAAGTATGGATTACCATAAAAGATAAAGGACAAGGAATTGCACTAGAAGAACAGCAACGAGTCTTTGAACGATTCTATCGTAGCAATCAAGGAAGACATGGTGAAGGACTTGGAATTGGGCTATCGATTGTTCAAGAAATTGTGGCATTACATCAAGGTAATATACGATTATCAAGTACTCCCTATGTGGAAACGATTTTTCAAATACAGCTTTTTAAAAGAAACTGCTCGCCATAAGCATTGACGAGCAGGATTGCTGTGTAGGTTTTGTATGAACTAAACTAGGGTAAAGCTTGCAAGTTTACTTAATTTCAGATACATTTTCTTGAAATCTCATCAATAAATTAGAGAAATTTTCAGCATCCTCCTCACATAACCAATCCAATGTGTTTAGCTTTAAAGATACTTCAGATACTAATTTTTTAATTTCTTTCCTAGAATCCTTAAGCTTATTGCTATCCATTGTTAATAGAGTCTCCATCAATTGACCATCAAACAGACTTCCAGCTAAAGGATCCTCCTGTAAATAATTTATAGCCTTCTTAATGGCTAGCTCTACCAGCAGATGCTGCTGTAACATTCTAATTACATCTAAAATAGTAATATCTTTAGGTTGTTTGTTATAAAGTTCAATGTACCAAAGCTCCAAGCTATACTCAGCATTTAAACAGGGAGCAGGTAAATTATAGATTACACCAATTGACTTGTTAATTGTCATTTTTTCCTCCAAGTCTGCAATATAGTCTTCAAGCATATAAATACTTTGCTTATACTTATCCTATCATTAACTCAGAGCAACTTCTTGGATAATAAGGATCAATTATGCCTCGGCATAATTGCATCTTGAATCGCCTTTGTGCTTAGGTCTGCGTGATGCAGGTCATAATACTGTGATACCTCCCCTATTTACTGGAACCGCTCCAAGAAATCCAAAAACTTCTCTCCATATCTTTACTTCAAACTGATTTTAGATGAAATTAGACCTATAAATGATTGACTTATAATTTATCCAATGCTATATTTACTAACGCAGTAATTTACTAAATTACTAAATATAAAAAAGGAGTTTTAATAAATGAAAATACCTACACATTTAAAACATAAACCTGTAATTGTTGCAGAAAACTATGCCAATATTGATGGACGTACTGCCTATCATACTGATGCACAGGGCCTTTCACTTGGCTTAGCTCAATGGAATGACCGAGGGAAGGTTGATATTTCTGCCAAGGTGTGGCGTCATACAGGTGGCAAATGGTCTCGTCAATCGGAGGAACTTCCACTTCATCGTGTACTTGATCTCGCTATTTTAGTGTGCGAAGCCCAACTTTATTTTAAGGATGCATACCGCTATGAAAATTTATATGATGAAAACAACCCGGTACTAAAACGTGTTGGCTTACAGGGCGATGCCATGACAGTGGAAGTTTGCACAGAGAACGAACAAATTAATGAGGATATTCAGCTCTTTCAACAAGCATTGAGTGATGATGGTGAGCTTATTGGAGAACGTTTGCGCACATTATCACGTATTTTAAAGGATATGGGCTATTAATGTCATGACTTAAGGAGATAACATAATGAATGAGCAACTACTACAAGATGATAAAAAACTTCAAAAATCCTTTTTTAACTTTTTAATTCCTGTTATGTTAGCGAATGTCTTGCAATCATTAGGACAGGTATTTGCGATGTTTATAGTTGGACGCAATTTAGGCGTCGATGCACTTGCAGCAATTTCTGCATTTTTTCCATTTTTCTTCTTTTTAATGGCATTTGCGATTGGCATTGGCTCAGGTAGCTCGATTTTAGTTGGGCAAACTTACGGAGCTGGCAATCATGAGAAAATGAAGGAGGTTGTTGGGGTAACCCTTGCCTTTACGACAATATTATCAATTGCTGTTGCCATTTTCGGAGGCTTTTTCATTGAGTGGATTTTACGCTTTATGCAAACACCTGCCAATATTTTAGAGCCGAGTATTAGCTATGCACAAATATTATTTTTCACACTTCCAATTATGTTTTGGTATTTTGTGTATACAACCTTTATGCGCGGGGTTGGCGATTCAAAAACACCCTTTTTATTTTTAGTAATCAGTGTAATTTTAAATATCGCCTTTCTTCCACCATTAGTATTTGGTTGGTTCGGACTGCCTGAGTTTGGTTTAAACGGTGCTGCCTATGCTTCTGTTTTATCCAATCTTGTAACAATGCTATTATTACTAGGATACCTGCACAAAACAAAGCATTTGTTGCGTTTAGACAAATCGATTTTAAAGCATTTCAAATTAAAGAAAGATATTTTAACTTCCTTATTAAAATTAGCGATTCCATCAAGTATTAGCATGGTGGCAATTTCTGTAGCGGAAATTGCTGTTATTGGCTTCGTTAATGTCTATGGCTCAGATGCTACTGCTGCCTATGGTGTGGTTAATCAGGTAGCGAGCTATGCACAAGTACCAGCGATGAGTATAGCGATTGCAACCTCTGTATTTGTTGCACAGGCTCTTGGAGCAAACTCTACAGAAATGATCAAAAAAATCCGACTTTTAGGTGTGCGTATTAACTATATTTTAGGCGGCGCGATTATTTTAATTATGTATTTATTTGCGGAGCCTATCCTATCTTTATTTATAGATTCACATAGTACAGTGCTAATTGCTAAGGATTATTTATATATCACATTCTGGAGCTATTTAATTTTTGGACATACACAAACAGTTTCAGCTACGATGAGGGCTACAGGAGTAGTTTTATGGCCAACTATATTCTTAGTTATAGCTATTTGGGCAGTTGAGGTGCCATTAGCGTTTATTTTATCACACCACACTTCATTCGAGCTAAATGGTGTTTGGGTAGCCTACCCTGTAACCTTCTGCGTGCATTTTGTGTTACAGTATGCATACTTCAAGCTAGGGTGGCAAAAACGAACTTTAAAAGCAATGCTAAGTGATTAAACAAAGATTTATCTTTTGCTTTATCAAGGAAAATAAAAAAACCAGGGCTCCAATATGAGTTCCTGGTTTGATTTTATGAATTAAGAATATTTGTTATTAATTTTCACACCAAACATGACAAGGTTTACTCCTCCCAGAACAATTCATCTAGTGTTTTATTTAATGTTTTACATATGGCCAAACATAAATTTAAAGTTGGATTATATTTGCCTAATTCAATTAAACCAATTGTTTGTCGAGTGGCCCCTACTTTTTCAGCCAACTCTCCCTGTGAAAGATCATGTTCTATTCGAGCCATTTTCAAACGTATGTTTTTCACACTTTTCACCATTTGCTATCTTTCTCTTCTAAAATATGCTCCACGACTTTATCACTTTTCTTTTTAGCAGCCACATACATCAACATTAAAAAACCTGCAAAAAATAGTGCATACATGAACAATGAAATAAAGAATACAAGAAAGAAAAAATAGATAGCTTCTTGAGTGCTATCTGCATAGTTAAATGCACTATTAATACCTAAAATAATGGCAAAAAACATGCCTATAACAACACCAAGAATTATATATTTAGTACTTAATTTAATTTTATTCTTACTATCATGCAGCTCTACTTCATCAGTAAAAATGCCAAGAAAAGCAGATCTTATAAAATAATAAATAGATGTGATTAAAATAATGAGCCACTCTGTTGTTACATTTTGTAAGGACATTTCCATTGTCGTAAATTTATATAGGATGGATAGTATGCAGGCTATGATAACAATCACATAGATCTCTTTATATATCTGGTTTTGCAGGTTTTTCACACGTTCATCCAAATGTTTCGTGTTCCAAATCATATTCATTTCCCTCCTCTATCTAATAATTCCATTATACATAATACCTGTCATTATGCAATATATATATTGCTTTAAGGTTATTATAATTAACATTTATGTTTGTCATTATTTCAGTCATCTTCTGCCTTGATATTCCTGTAGCAAATTTTCATGAAACTAATAAACGTCGTCTGTTTTCTTACACTTATTCTGCTTATATAAGCTTATTTCAATACGTATCTGCATTTCTACAATTAACGTTGTTATATCATAATTCCTTCATCTAAACATCAGGAGTATCCCTCTTCTCCAGTAGATAGTTTTAATGAATTACTTTGAAACTTAAAATTTGTAATACTTAAGTCTCAAATAAATAAAAAATGTTTTTCTTATTTTTGATAAAACTCTTCTGCTTGTGGAAACTTCTCAATAAACATTTTATTTGCTTCTTGAAGCCTATTACAATACTCTCGATAGGAATTGCTTAAGATTTTTAAGTTTTTAATAAAAATTTCATGGTATCCATTGCTTTGCTGAAATTCTACTAGCAATTGCTGCATTTTGTATACAGGTGTTGCTTTAAATTTTTCAGAATTACGGAATTTAATGTATGATTCTATACTATGTTGTTGAGTTTTAAAAAACGATTCATCCATTGTATTTTGCATAGAAGTGGACATCTTTTTTATATCATCTGGTTCGATCAAAGGAATAGCACTTTCTAAATACTCTTCCAATTCGTTTGGAATATTGAGATGATCCAAAAAGTGGACAATTTCTGCATAAGCTTCTTTCTTCTCTGTACTATCAATTTTCTCGTTTAGGAATTGTCCGAAATGAATGGACAGATACATACCATATACACTTGGAAAAGATTGCACTAATTTTTCTTTGATTGTAAAAGAATAGTCAAGGTATCTGGAAACATAGTCCTTCATTTCATTAATATTATAATTTTCAATTAAACGATCAAAGCAATTCTTTTGTTCGATAATTTTTTGCATCCTTATATCCACCAAATATTTGTATTTAGACAATGCTGACGACTTATTGCTACTCACAATTATCTTTTTTATTTCTTGTACACCTAATCCCAATTTTCTAAGAACAGCTATTTCATTTAATAGAGATATATCTTCATTACTATAATTTCTATAGCCGTTTTTTTCAATTTTAGGATGAACAAGCCCTTGCTTTTCATAATAATCAATAGCTTTCTTTGTCAGTGAACATTTTTTACTGACCTCATTAATGTACATATTTATCACCTCAACAAAATAATAAGCTAACCTCTAAGGGAATGGTCAATATTCTGCGACTTATTCAAATCGAACATTTTCTGAAATCTCCTCAATTTTACTCCAGTTGATAATTTGAATCATTTCATCTTTTCGTTGAAGAATTCCTTCATCTGCCCACTGCTTTAATACCCGATTTATATGCCTTTTTGTTGTACCTATCAGCGAAGCCACCTCATCCAATGAATTTGTCATAATATATTCCTTAAAAAGTGAAGTCGATTCAATTGTACATAAATACGCAGCTAAACGTATGGAGACTGAAGAAAGAGCGTTCACTCTTGAGGAAATTGTGCATGTGCGAAGTTTATATGCCAGCTCTTGTAAAAGCATTTGTGTAAATCCACTGTCATGTTTTAAATGTTGTTCATAGAGAGCATATGGAACAAATAGTAAATGGCATGTTTCTGCAGCTATACAATTTGACTGCACCGAGCAGTTTTGAAAGATTTCAACATCCCCCATAATGGCAGGCTTCTGACAGTATCTTAATAATAATTCTTTCCCCGTGATTTCAGGGCTAGAAACATAATATTTCCCCTGTAATAAAAAATAGAGACCAGTGATTGCTTCTCCCACTTTTAAAATATAGTCATTTGATTCATACCTACGAATTTCTATATTCTTTTTTAACTCCCCTTGAAAGGTATAACCATAAATTTGAGTAAAGGTTTCGAAATGCATTGTGTTACCTCCGGGACATCTGTCCTTCAAAATAATTTTACTATACATTATACTCGAACTAGGAGCTGATAATATGAAATTTGTATTTGATATTGATGGAACGATTTGTTTCGATGGAAAAACAATTGATGAGACTATTTGTGAAGTCTTCAATGAGTTGTTAAAAGCTAAGCATGAAATTGTCTTTGCCTCTGCAAGACCCATTCGTGATCTACTACCAGTCTTACCTGAGCAATTTCGACAAATGTCCATGGTTGGTGGAAATGGAGCATTTACATTTGAACGTGGGAAAATTCAAGTGGAATATTTTAAAATTGATATTTTACAACAGCTATTCGCTTGTATTCGCTCAAATCAATTAACTTATTTAGCTGATAGTGATTGGGATTATGCGTTTACAGGAGATACTGAGCACCCGGTTTACAT
Source organism: Lysinibacillus sp. GW821-FHT14F06 (assembly GCF_058803665.1). Classification (NCBI taxonomy): domain Bacteria; kingdom Bacillati; phylum Bacillota; class Bacilli; order Caryophanales; family Bacillaceae; genus Lysinibacillus; species Lysinibacillus sp. GW821-FHT14F06. Next base: position 59,135 of record NZ_JBXAPF010000004.1, on the reverse strand, counting down.
AAATATCGATAAAACAAGTGCAAAGAATCGCGATATTGCTGAATTGCAACAAATATGCAAGCTAATCCTGTTTCACCCAACACAAGAGGTGCTACAGGAGGTATTAAAATTACCTGTTTCAGTTGTAGCATATAAAAATGAACATGCAATTGATATTAGTCCACTTGGTGTGAATAAAGTGAAGGGGCTTCATAAATTAAAGATTGATGAATTTATTGCGTTTGGAAATGACAGTAATGATCAATGTTTATTTGAACATGCCATTCATAGTGTTTGCATTGGAAATCATGATGTCCAACGCTATGCTACTGAAACGATTAATAGAGCAGAAATTCCTGCTACAATTAGAAAAATCATAAAAAATCTGGAGGAACGTAACGATGAGAATACCAATGAAATTAAAGCACGGTGATGAAATTCGAGTTATTGCACCTAGTCGCAGCATAAAAATAATATCTGAGGATGGTATCCAGTTAGCAAAGAAGCGTCTTGAACAATTAGGATTAAAAGTGACCTTTGGAAAGCATGTTGAAGTCTGTGATCTACAAAGTTCTTCCTCAATTGAACAACGCATTGAGGATCTGCATGATGCTTTTTCAGATAAAAATGTAAAGGGAATTTTGACGGTAATTGGTGGTTTTAATAGTAATGAATTACTTCCATATATAGATTATGAATTACTAAAAGCAAATCCAAAAATACTATGCGGTTTTAGTGATATTACGGCACTTGCAAATGCCATTACAGCGAAATGTAATTTTATCACATATTCAGGCCCACACTTTTCAAGTTTTCAAATGACAGGGTTACAAGATTATCAAACGACCTTCTTTAAAAATTGTTTGATGAACGAAGAGTCATACTTATTACAGCCATCAGCAAAATGGAGCGATGATTTATGGTTTTTAGACCAAGAAAATCGTGTTTACGAAGAAACAAAATGGAAAATTTATTCAAAAGGAAGTACTACAGGAACGCTATTTGGCGGAAATCTATGTACACTTAATTTATTGCATGGAACAGAGTACATGCCTCATTTAAAAGATTGCATTTTATATGTGGAAGATGATGAATTAATAATACCTGAACTGTTCGCAAGAGATTTAACCTCTTTATTGCAAGTTAGCGAAGGCATAAAAGGTTTATTAATTGGGCGTTTTCAAAAAGTGTCCAACATGACAGAAGAACAACTTCATTTTATTTTAGATAAGCACCCACAATTAAAAAACATTCCTGTTATATATGATTTGGATTTTGGTCATACACAGCCTATTATGACATTACCTATCGGGGGCACTATCAGTATCGATACACAAGATTTTAAATTAAAGCTAATTAGTTTTTAATCAAGGAAAAGCAATGACCTCCTATCCAATAAAATTTATAGGAGGTCACAGCATTTAAGGTTAATTGTTTTGAAATTTTTGAGCATTATCTTTATCTAACCTTCCGAAGCCTTCACCTTCATTATTACTAATAATTGTTTCAGAAAAAATAGAATGAAGTGGAAGGGATCTATGTCCTCTTTTCTATATTGTCTTAGGTATAAGCGTTCGCTTTTTAAAATAATCATAATAGCACCACTCTCCTAATCTTTTTATAATATTGAACTATCAATTTGGAAGAACATCACATCCTTTACCTAATTATAGAACAGGTACTCACATTTTAATGTACGATTTGCGATTGTTTATTTTTCTATTTGATTGCTTTTCACTTGAAATTTAATACTACATTCCTATATCTTTGAAAAGAAATCATTAAATTATTTAAGGGAGAAACATTACATGGCTATTTCAGTACAACATATTCGACATGCTACATCAATTATTGGAATAAACGGAAAACGTATACTGGTTGATCCCATGCTAAGTGAAGTTGGCGAGCTTTCGCCTGTTCCTTTTACTAGGAATTATCGTAGAAATCCGTTAACCTCACTAACTGTTTCATTTCACATTTTTGAAAATGTGGACGCTATACTTCTAACTCATCGCCATTTTGATCATTGGGATAAAAAATCTATAGCTATCTTAGATAAAAATATCCCTATAATTTGCAGCCCTAGAGACAAACCCTCTGTTCAAAAAGCTGGATTCACGAAAATAATCTCAATAAATGATTTTTATGAATGGGAAGGAATTAAAATAAGAAGAATTGAGGGTCCACATGCACCTGGCCTTACTGGTAAGATACTTGGGGTAGTCTCTGGTTTTTATCTGAATACTTTGGCGGAGGGTTCCATTTATATCGTAGGTGATTGTATTTATACACCAGATATTGAAAAGACTTTTCAAGACTACTCGCCCGATATCGCTCTATTGAATGCGTCAGAGGCTGAAATGATATGGGGAACTGTTATTACAATGACACGTGAAGATATCGCACGTATTGCTTATGTATCTCCCAAAACTAAGCTGCTTGCAGTACATTTAGAAACTATTAACCACTGCAAATTGACTCGAAAACAACTTTCAGTATTCCTTAAAGATCACAATCTGTGCGATTCTGTATTAATTCCTCAAGACGGTGAAATTATTTCCTTTTAATCGTCTCTAATTATTCGTATCATAGAGATTAAGATGGAGAAAAAATGATAAAAATATATACATTAGAAAATTTACATGGAAAAAGTGATGTTTTTGAATTTATGCAAGGCGACTTTAAACATGTACACTGGCATGAATCTTCTATTTTTCTAACAGAGGAAGCCTTTGCTTTTTTACTTATACCTGTAGCAGAAGTTTTACCCAATTTTAATTACTATGGTCCAAATTCCGTTACTTCTGAGCAATGGAGTCAAGTCACTTTAAAGTGTTCTTTTTTTCATGCAGTAGATCTCAACGTCATCCGATTTTTTAATAAAATAGATAAATGGGTACAAAAAAATTTTGAGGAACACACATGTTTCTCAATTTGTGGTCCATAGAATTTAGATGTTGGTCCCTTTTTCGTTACATAAACAACAATAAAGACCATCGCGGCGTGGTCTTTATATAATTTAACACTATGAAAATTTTTGAAGCTCCTAATAAATATCTGACATACTCTGCCTATTTAAAATTTTACGTTCCAGCTATACTAATTTTCAATTCGTAAATTTTATTTTGGTGGCTTTTTCAATAGACCTAAGCACTTCATCATTTCCAAGTAAAGAAATAGTCTCTATGTTAATTAATTGGTCTATCAAGGTTCTATTTCTATGATCCTTTTTAATAGGCATATCTAAATAATTCTAAGCTATTCGAAAATAACACCGAAACTAACATTTTTAAAATTCAAATATGCCCTGCAAATATCAGAAATATAATAGGGTTCAAGTTCTTCGATTTTTCTCCTAGTAATAAATAATCCAACTCCAGATACATCGTTACAATTATTTTCAAATACTCGGATTTCCGAATCTGTATCATCATTTGCAACGATGATTTCTACTTTTTGATTAATTGATTGAACTACTTTTTCGTGAAGTTTAATCAACTTATCAATTTCTTTAAAAATATTATCCTTTTGAAATTCTATGCCAATCACATCAAAATCAGTTTCATAATATTTACGATCATCATATTTATAGTGAAACACTTCAATTTCTTCAGTATATTGTTTCACAAATAAGTTATAAATTACTTCAATATCCTGTTTGTTTAATTTTTGTTCAGATAGATAGGTATTAACTAATCTCACACTCTAACAACTCCTTCCTCTTTTGAACTGAATCGTTTAATTAATGATGCAATTTTTTCATCTTGTTAAATTTGGAACTCCAGTATGAATATAAATTACGAAAAAAATAATCATAGCCCTATAATGACTTGACTATCGCAAATGCCTTCTCTGATGATTTTTTATTATAAATTACCACCTTATTGCTTTTGATCATTTTTTTATACTCTTCTGTAACCTTTGGATTATAATGAGTTAAGAATATAGTCTTTATTGTGGATTAAAAATATAAGCTAATCGTCTATTTTTTATTATAAAATAATGTGATACATTTATATCCATGAAAAGGAAATATTATCTTAAGAAGAGGTAGATAGTCGTTGGTTACTGTAGAAAAAAGCACTGCATTATTCAATAAAAAATATAATATCGAAGAGATTAAAAATGCTTATGAATATGCTTTTAACAAGATTAAACTAGATTTGTCTGAAAGGAAAAATACTATGAATATCACGATTGAAGATGTCCATACAAAAGACGCTATAACTGCTGTTAGAAAAACAATTGAATTAATAGGGAAAATTAAATCTATTGATCATCGATATATAAATGAAATATATGGTTATGAAACTGCTTTCAATGGAGTAAATGGGCGAATAATTGTAAAGGGTGGATTTTCTTCTGGTTATCAAGGTGAAGGTCCCCAGGGGCTAAAAAAGATCCTTACAGAACTTGGTGTTAATGAGTCAAAAATTGAAGAGAACGTAAATAGTGTTCAAAAGAAATTTACATTGTTTATATAAAAGCTGAAAGCAAAACTAGACTATAGCAGTAATTTTACTATTTTATTTCAAGATTATTAAGATAGTCAAATACATATTCACAACAATCGTATTGCTTAAAGTCACACATACATATATCGCCAGTGACCTACCTCCATCTATTTTTTGTTGTATGTGACATTGGGTTCAGCCCCAAGAACTGCCACTAATAATATCAATTTAAATACATAGTCTTCTATCTTAAATTATTTGACGGACTCCTTTTAAATATTCTCTTACACCTCCCTATATCTTCCTTAAAGAAAACACCCCAAAAGATAGACTTTTAACTCTAACTTTTGGGATGTTGCGCAGAATACCGAACTCATTTGAGCAACCGCCTAGTGAAACAGTGTCTATATTTTTGATGTCACTTAGAGACAGATAAATAATAAACTTCAGTTCTTACTTAATTTTAAAATAGCTAAATCATAGATTTTAAATAAAAATTTTATTGTAGCGAATCCAGCTAAATTTAAAATAATAATATATGTGGAAATATAAATTATACCTTTAAAATCACTAACCACAGGCTGGTTGACAAACGCTATAGCAATTACAAAAGCCAAAATAAAAATAAAAAAATTATTATCTAATAACTTCATTAGTTAAACCCTCCTTAGCTGTTTAGATTTTAGAGCTATTAATACTTTGCGATAATATTAACCTTTAGTTCATAAACTAGATTTCGAAACATTCACATAACCATCTCATTGTTTAAATAGCTATAGCAAATATTTTCATAGTTCACTTATATCCTATCATTACCACAACTTACAATTCAATGGTAATTAAAAACCGTAATAACTTTACACAAATATTTAGTATTAAAAATTAAAATAAAGGGGCTTCATTTCCCATTATTAACAGGATTTTCACTGATCGTTAAAGCGCATGTTCAAAATAATCAATATCAAGATGGCTTTTTTAAATATCTTCAGATAATCGTCTGGCTTCATCAGTAAGTCCCATATTAATCATTGCCTTCACTACTATCTCATGTAGCTCTAGATGGTCATGCAATACATAATTAAGCTGAATATCCCTAAATAACGCAAGTCGTGAGGCAACTGGTGCAGAATAAAGGTATTTCTTCAATAGCTCCAAATTGGGTTCTGTGTGCGGTTGAATCTGGAATAGTGTTTGCTTTTCACCTGGAAGAAGTGGAGTTGTAATGCCCAATCCATCCTGCGTTTGAATACTTACTTTACTTTGCCTATCCAATTCAATGCTTCTAACATATAGATATGGGTTGTCAATAATAGGTAACAGTAGTTTCTCTAAAAATAACTTTGTAACTTTCTCTTTAACTAATTTATCATTTTCAGAAAGTTGATATAGAGCTTCTTCAGCCCATCTTTTTTTAACTGCAGAATAATTCTCTTCACTTTCAAACTGGTTGTAAAACAACTCTTTATCAGTCATATTTACTCTTAAAAATTCACGTAGATTGTTAGCAACTATACGAGTTGGACGTTCAAAATCCATAGGACAAATGCAAACAATTGGTGCCAACTCAAGATCAGTTATAGAACTATAATCCGTGAGGAATCCAAAATGAATACCGTCTACGCCAATATTTCCAAATACGACTACATCACTAGGTGTATTAAAATATCTAAAGTTCTCAAGAGAAAGATAAAAATGAAGTCCAAGATAAACTTGTTCAGGGTCAGCTAGAACATTTTGAAAGTTAATTATTTTTTGAAGTGTAAGTGGTATATTATATTTGCCGAAATTTTTATTCATTGAGTTAGCCCCTTGTGTTTTCCATAATATTACCATAACAACTTTTACAAAATCATCCTTTATCGCGCTAAACCACACCTTTAGCACAAGAAGTGACTGCTCTAATTGAATAATCGCACTCTTTAATGAAACAACCCACTCAATATTTGATATAATTAAATCTTTTTTCATTTGAATTTACGAATACAATTACCTCTTTTTTGTTTTTATCTATTCCTTGAATTACAAAATAAACAGGTGTTCTATCTTTTGCTTCTGCAACGGGTATATTGTCAAATTCCTTCTCGCTTAAGTGTCTTAATTCAACACTATTGATTGTAGATATTTTAAAATTATTTTTAGCTATTTCCTCAGCTTCTTCTGATGTCACACTAGGTCCTAGCAAATCTTCATCTTTCTCATTACAACTGATTAAAATAAGTATCGGTACTATTATTGACAACAACATGACGATGCTCCTCATTTTCTACCTCGTTTCGAATTGATTTCTTTTAACTAAACTGCACTGTTCGTTTAATAATATCTTATATCAGTTTCATTTGGATAACTATTTCCATTAGCTATTTTCAACGTCTATGCTCACTCTATTACATATTTGGTCGGTTTTTTTATCAGTTATGTCGGTTGACTTTTATCAATTAAGTTCCATCACATGCTGCCTTTATTTGGATAATCAATAGAATTTGCTATCTCAATAAGTTCTTCAGATGTTACTTTATCAGAAACATCTTGATCAATACTAAACACATACTGCCAATTATCTCTTTCAACGACTAACATATTAAAACCAAATTTCGAATTGTCTGTATATACTGCATTACTTCCATCTTTCAACTTAAATACATCTGAAATATATTTTTCAAAGGGGATTTTATGCTGAATAGGACGAACATCAATTTTAAAATGATTTTGAGGGAGTCGGTCATTTATCATTGTTATTTCAAATGCACCATTCATATCGCCATCTAACTTATTAAATCTTCCAAAATAATGAGTAAAACTTATTGGCGGTACTCTAAGTGGCAGCTTAAGTTCTTTTTTGTAATGTTCTTCAAAATCTTTTAACGCAGACGCTACAGTTTTATATCCTATTTTAGGAAGAAATTCTTCAAGAGGTTGTGGGGAATCACTTGTTTTTGCAACTACTGTTTCATGAATGGATATAAAAATTAATAATAATAATAATAAAAATATGTTTTTATTCAAATTTATCACCCCTAAATCATTTAGGTTTATTTTCTCCAATTGAATTGCAAATATGCTTTTACCAGTATTCATGCAAAGTCAACCACCCACAAGTGTTAACAACCCTAAAATGACAGCACTAATAATAGTTTTTGAAATCCACCAAACAATTTTATCGACGGTAGAATATGAAATTTTAATTACTATTCGAAATTAATGTACAGAAAGGTTTAGTCAATGAAAAACCCGAAATATTTACAAAACTCTAATTTAGGGTTTCTAAATAGTTCGGGTTTTCTTTTATATTGCTTTGTTAATTTAAGAAATTAGTTACGACCCAGCCTCTATTCTTCAATTATTAGTAAATTAAACAACCGCTTCCTGCATAAGTGGTGGAATGCGGTCTTACCTTAATTTACTTACCTCGTCTTTGTTGAATCATAATATACAAGCGAAGCAAACAATCTGTGGGCACTGTACTATTCTGTAAATCCTTCAAATGCGATTCCTGAATAACACCGTCTTTAACCGCCTGTGCAATACCGTAAGAAAGGCCCTCTTGGTTGAGGTCGAAGTCATTGCAGTTAAACGGACATTTTATGAGCCAACACAATGGCATTAACCGATGATACGGTATCCTTGGCTACCAGCTGTTCATCCAGCTTCAAATGAAGTTGTAAGGTGGAGTCTTGTGGATTTTTAGTAGAAATCATGAGCTCAACCTCATGAGATGAAAGCACCTTCGCTTGCATGATTTGTAGCCATGGGATAAGATCCGGTAATGATTTATCCTTTGAAAAGCCGGCTTCCATGCCATCCACTCCAATAGGTGAATACCCATTGAAATACTCAATCCTAAGCTCAGCATAAGAGGGGGTCCTGTTCCTCTTCAAGGTTGTGGCCGCCTCCAGCTGATGGCAGGCGTTTTTTTTAGAACCGCTAATCATATTCCACAAAACGATAAACAGTGAGGGGCTGAGGAAGCCGAGCACCGCCAACCAACCACTCGAGGTATTGACATAGACAATAAGAAAGAGGGCTGCGGACAGAATCGCAAGCAACCATATGTATAGCTCCTGCCGCCATTTGGGCTGGCGCTTCCCATATGCTGGAGGAATGGACTGTGCTGGTTGAATTTCCAGAGCTTGCTCCGGTTGAGCTTCCGTACTTTCCCTCCATGGTAAATGCTCCCCATACAGCATATAGCAGTTATTGGCTGCTCCCTGCCAGACCTTCTCCTGCGAGGGATCTGGCGACTGCCAGAGGGTAACGTATTCTTGAATGTCTTTCAGATAGAGAACGGGATCGCCCGTAAACAAGAAATATTGAGAAAGCTCCAGATGAATAACAGCAGCAGAATACCGCTGTACATGGGTCTCTAAGGTTTCTAGCCACTCATGCACAGGAACGGCAAGTGATGGGAAATGGGCCAGTGTGCCGGGTAAGCTCAAGCGCAACTGCTCTGTAGCATCCGCCCATGGAATCTGCCATTGGAATGCCTCTGAAAAGCATTCCCACTCTGGTAGATCCTCCACATCTGGTTGGTCCATATGGGGTTGAATCTTGCTCCATGCTTGCATAATCTGTCCGCTATAGCGTTGGAACTGCTCTTGGCTGACCAGACAAAACCATACTGGAGCGAGAAAATTATTTGTCTCAAAAGCTGTATTCTCATAATAGACCGAATCTGTATCGGCATTTGTAACGCTCAGAAATGTCCGGTTTCCCATATAAGATCCTTTCCTCCTTCCTTTGTTTCACATACCATTATGGAATCAAAAAGCGATTTTAACAGTCCATGGTTTTTTGTTGGAAATTAAGTTTCAGACTTTAGATGTTGATCCGATGCGGTATTTTGAATTACAAATTGGTAGCCTTCGTAATTTTAATCACTGAACCCTTGTCCAACAAAAGTAAAAATTGAATAAACAATATAACTCAATACTAACCACCGACCCACCCTTATAAAATTAATAATCTATAAAACTAATTTACTGATTATAGGAAAAATAATAAAATATGTATAATAATGTGCATTATTAATTTTCCAATTTCAATACACGTATATCTATCTGATTATTTGATTGCTCATCTAAGTGTGGTCTAATAATTTCATTTTATTAAGTCTGGCATTTATTCTTCTACTGTATAAACTTTAGCAACTGTATTATCTTCATTAAAAACAAAAATCCTATCACAATGATTAAATCTCCAAACTTCTTTCTCAGGATAAGGTATAGCGAACACGTCTATAGTATCACCCATATTGATAATATCTTCCCATTCTTTATCTGTATAAACACGAAGTTGAACATCATTCGGCGCTTGCACAGTAGATAAGATCTTTCCACATTTACATTTCATTCTAGCCAAATTTAGTTTCCTCCAAATTTGTTCCTTTTTCTATTTATATTTCTACTTTCTCAGAAAGTTGCTTATCAGAGTATGTTCCTTTAGCATTTTGTTTAAATGCATCTTGAGCCCTCCCTATTTCAGTACTCACGGAGTGTTGGATTAAAAAAATTATACCTTCTTGAAAATGCTATCAAAGTAATCACGCCAATAATCAACTAGCCAATTATTATATGTATGATACAAGGGTAGCAACTTCTCAGCATCCTTTGAATGTATTAAGCAACCTCTATCATCATACATATGAAATATTATGTGCTTATCAGTACTAATAAAGTACACAGATTGTCCAATAGAAGGTTCTCTCCCTTGTTCATAATTCCCTATACCTTCAAGTATTTCCTGGTAGGGAATAGACTCTAATTGTGCGTATAAAAATTTCACTTTGTACTCACTCTTTACTTTTATTGTTTGAGCTGTTTCCTCATCATACTCCTCATCTATATCGAATAAATTTTTCTCTTCTATATTTTGGTTACTTAATAAGTCATACAGGCGTTCTGGAGTGGTATTTCCAAACATAACATCCCCTGTTACTTCCCAATCCTTTATATAAACATAAATTAAATCATCTGGCTTGAACACTTCTTCAAACAATGTGGTAACTCTTGTAACAACTTGATGTATTCTATCCTCAGTTCCGTTTTCATATGGCTCACCTAGTTCGAACCTTAGATGCAATTCACTTGTTAGATTAGGAAAATTGCTCTCTACGTACTTCAATATTTTTTCCTTCATTGGAGTTACTCCCTTATATAAATTCTGTAAAATCTCCTGCCTGTCTGTAAATTCGAGATCTCCAGTCTTCAACTAGACTGCTCTGCTAGTTTAATAATACTTCATATTACTTTCATTTGGGTAAGTATTGCCATTTCCCATTCCCCCATCATCTAACAATGGTCCACCATACACTATTGTGTTGGAGGGCTATTAAGCTCTTTTTGATATTTCTAGCAAAATTCAATATTAATTTAAATGAGGATTTCAAAATGAACTAATAACCTAAGAATTACTGGAAGCTGGTTATACGATTGAGGAATTTAAAGCAGACTTTGAGGAAGTCATTGAACAGGCTAAACAGCCCAATACAGAACGTGGAAAGGGTGACCTTTTTTTAGTTAGAATATTATTTTTAATAAGTAGTATATTTATCTCAATTCCTATTAACGACTATTCATATGATAGATTATAGAAAGGAGGGAAATTATTATGTCTCAAGATTATGGTAGTAATTATGGCGGCTCTCGTTCAAACTTTGCGCTAATTGTAGTTTTATTCATCCTTCTGATTATTGTCGGCGCTAGTTTTATGTCAAACTATTATTAATACCTAACATTGCCTTTATAGCTCATAACTAAGAAAATAATACAAACTTACCTTTTTTAAATTGTTATTTAGGGGTCACTATCCTCCGTGTGACCCTTTTAATATTTTTCCTTTTTCAATATCACACTCAACCTCTCAGACATAAAAAAAAGCCATCACTCATTGTAAGCATGACTTCTTCTTAAGCCTCTAATATTCACTTTTCAATATTGAAAAGATGACAAGATCAACATACTTCCCTTTTTCAAATTCATGTTGTCTCAAAACTCCTTCTTGACTAAAATTTAATTTTTCCAACACTCTTATAGATGAAGTATTTTCTGGTTCTATTTTTGCCTCGATTTTATTTATCCCCATCGACGTAAAGGCAAAATGGATTATGTTACTTAAAGCCTCTTTCATAATACCCTTCCCCCAATATTCAGGGTTCAAATCATACCCAATTTCTATGCGGTTATGTTCTTTTTCATAATTTAAATAACCACATGTTCCAATCACTTTTTTGGTCTTAGTTTCTTCGATTACCCATCTTAAGCCAATCTGTTCTTTGAAAATTTTCTCATACCAATTTATTTCATCTATTGCATCTTCAACTGAATCAAATAGTTTTAATGGAAGGTACTTAACCACTTTTTCATTAGAATAAAGCGCAAATATATCTTTGCAATCATCAATTATTCCTTTTCGTAAGATAAAGCGTTCTGTTTCAAATTTAGGAAAATCTTTAAATTCGAACTCTATATTCATAATAAACTCCCCTTTGCAATTCAAAGATGAAATTCCAAGCCTTCATGCAATATAAAAAGCTATACCTAGATGTGATTTAGTAATGTTGACGTCTCAGCAATCATCTATTTTAATTTTTAATGCCTGTTTCTTCATCTGTCAATATATAACTTGCCAAAATACTATATCTATTTTATAGTAATAATACTATTTTATTAAAGGGTGAACTTTTTGTTAAATGTAGAATTCTAATCTAAATCAACGTTATAGCTTATTTTTGATGAACAAACCACCTTTAAACGGGTGTTATTTGTTATGCAAAAAAGTAAGATTAGAATTAGTTAGCTTTGTATAAACATTTAGCGCGACTAATTTTAGTCGCGCTTTTTCTATTCGTTGATTTAGACAATTTTAATTTCATTCCAGTTAAAATTGAGAGGACGAATCTACAATGCAAAAACAATTACAACAAATTACAACTAATATGCGGCTTGAAGAACATTATCATACATTAGAAAAGGCATTACTTGCTTTATATTTCCATAAAAATTGTACAACTAAATCTTTAGCTTATATGACAGACTTACCAATACCTATCGTTTCAGCAATGAAGAGTGAATTTGCTAAGCAAGGCTGGGGTAAACATAGTTTAACGAAAAAGGGACAACTCGCTATCTCACAGTATTTTCAACTCTCAGGTGCTGATACTGAACTTTACCTTCAATTAACAACAGATTATGCATTTCATACTGAATGGATTGCACAAAATATTAGTGAGTTAAGCACGATTTATGATGCGAGACCCACAGCGGACGTAGCGCTAGATCAAGCCAAATGTACAGTAGAGACAGCCTTAAAACGTGCATTGCTCGCACTAAACTATACGATGCTACTTAATAAGCGCATTTTATGTTTAGGAGATGATGATTTCATCAGTATTGCATTAGCATTTTTACTTAAAAAAATCGCTCCACATTCTACAACTAAAATTATTGTATTAGATATTGATAGACGAGTTTTAAGTACGATTAGCAAAATAGCTAAAGATTATGAGCTTCCGATTAAAACAGATTATTATAACGTTCAGGAGCCTTTGCCTAAAACATACGCCCATCAGTTTGATTGCGTATACACAGACACACCGTATACCTTGATTGGCGCACAGCTCTTTTTATCACGCGCAATTAATGCACTAAAGCCTGAAGCAATGCGACATGTGTTTTTTTCCTACGCCAAACGCAGCTATCAAAAGCAGTGGGAGCTACAGCAAAGCTTACATGCTATGGGCTTTGTGATTAATAATATTCATTACGACATAAACAACTATGAAGGTGCACAGATTTTAGGCGCTACAAGTCAGTTATTCGTATTACAAACAACAGACCAAATGATTTCCTATATTCCTAATCAGCGTAAATTTATGCGACCAATTTACACAGGAGAAGTTGAGCGGAAATCTGTTGTTTATCAGTGTAATCATTGTAAGAACTCACTTACAGTCGGAGCTGGCAATGAATACATTACGATTACTCAGCTCCATTCCAGTGGGTGTCCAAGCTGCAAAAATAAAAAGTTTTCACAAATAAAGAGAATAGTACAAAAAACACAGTCCCAGCATGCATTAGGTCATCATATTTTATTAGAGTTGCATGATTGTGACGTTGCATTACTTAATGACGTGCAAAAAATTAAAACAATTATGTGTCAAACTGCCCACAAAGCAAAGGCAACAATTGTAACCGAACATTTCCATCACTTTTCACCTTATGGAGTTAGTGGTGTAGTCATTATTCAAGAATCGCATTTGACAATTCATACATGGCCAGAATTTGGTTACGCGGCAATAGATGTTTTCACTTGTAACAGTAAATTAGCTTTACAAGAGGCTGTACAATATATTACTGAGCAATTTAATGCAGGAAATGTCACACAGCATTACGTACATCGAGGTAAATAAAAAAATCGGTAAAAAAACCCTTAAAATGCAAAAGAAAAAACAAGTTGTTTAATATGTTACCCATGTCAAGGACACAATAAAAAAGAGATTAAGCACCTAGAAGATGATTCCTATATTGAATAGGGATCATCTTTGATGTTGGTCGCTTGAAGTCGCCTCTTTTCTATTGAAACAAACTTTAAGAACGCCCATCATGAAGTGACCCGTAAAAGTTAGACATAGTTTGTTCATTATAATCATAAATCACATTTTACTGTTGCTATATTTTTTTATTACAGTTGCTAAAATTGCAATAAAAAAAACAATGACACTATTTATTAGCAAATAATAGGCAAGATTCAACCCATAGAATACTGCAAAGGCATCACGAATAATAAATAGTGCTAGCATAACTCCTATTCCACCAAATACACCTGCTAATATAAATATTGTGAAAGAAGCAATATATAAACTTTTCTTTTTTTTGAAGTATATAAATCCAATAATATTTGCAAAAATGATAAAAAAGACCATTAATATTAAGAAAAAACTATTCATTTAACTCCCTCTTTTCCATTCAATCTTTATCCATTCCTTTTACTAAAGCACCTCGATAAATAGCAAAAGGAAGTATAGAACAGCTATCATAAACGAAAATAAAGCAACCACTTTATTACATATGTGCGACACCAAAAAGGATCCCCGTTGCTATAAAACCAACAATTAGTAGACTATATAAGCTTAACTAGATTGTTTTCATTCTTCCTTTTTCACTAAATATCGCTAATAAAATGGAGACTCCTACACCAGCTAATAAAAAGTTTGTTCCTACCCTACCAGAAACTTTTCCTACCATAAAAAATTTCATAATAAGAATAGTCACTATAAAAATAATAATAGATACAAGTCCTAAATTTTTTCTCATTTTCATTATCCCCCATCCAAATACTACTCGCTTAGTCACTATATATTCCTTGTTCCACGGGACATACAAATAATTGGAGCAAGTTTTTTTATCAGAATTTCACACCCCTCTATGTGTAACGAAATGTAAAGTAATGGGTTTCATGATCATCTTACTCACCTTGGAACCGTTCTTTTTCTTTTTGCATTTCTTCAATCTCAAAGTCTCAGCATTATCTGCCTTGATAATTGATTTCTTGAGCCCTTCTTCCTTAAGTTCATCTGCTGTTTTATCATCAGTCATACCTCGTTATTACCTGGTCGTGTGGCTTTGTTTCGAATTGTGGTAGAACAAGAATACCGTTCACACCGAAACCTCCTTTACGTGCAATTCTGTGTAAATCAGGGTCATATAAAGTCATCTCTTCAAAGCTGCTCGATATAGCTCGCTGGCAAAAACAAATGATCATCAGCTGTTGAGTGATGATAATACGTGTTGTTAACTATGATTACTCGTTGCTTGTACAAATCCTCATCATCTAAGATAAAATATCCTTCCAATTGATTTTTGAAGAAATGTTTGAAACCCAATTCCCTTTGGAAACCAGATTTGTAGAGAGAATGATAAACAGGTCTAATGTTGGATGCCTTAAACGACCAAGCAACTCTTTAATCCCTGCATACCTGCATATTTGATCTCGCTACACTCCTCTGACCAAATCAGCGAAATATTGTTAATGGACTTTAGCTTTTCAGGTTTATCCATGCCTCGGAATACAATCTTCGAGCCATTTGGGAACCTTACTGTCATTGGTGATGAACTTGTCTTTATCTTTCCAGATAAACCGAGGTCCTCAATGATTTCTGTAAACAAAGAAAACATACTGTCTCTATTCGTATCGTAAACTTCACGAACGACTAGAGCTGTACGTTTTTCTCAAGTAATTTTTATAGTATTTTAAGTGCCACATGATAGGATCTCGAAGAACCATACCCACCGACTAATAGTTGAGTTTTACAACGCCCATTTCGAAAAGGAAATCTTCGAAATGTAGGTTTACTTCTTTTTCTAATGTTGTCGTCATTTACTCAACCCCTTTCATAGATTTAGTAGTGTTCAGTTGTTAATTATTGGAAATATAAGCAAACATTTTAGTAACATTACCTTTCAATTGATCATCCCATTTATCTTGGTTCTTCCACTTACGTATCTGTGAATCTGATAACTCTAACTGTTCGGTAATATCCTTTAAAAGCATTTGCCCTTTGCTTTCGAGCCACATTGAAACGCTTCATCATATATCGGATTTCTTGGTTTAACCATATCTCATACACCACCAACTCCATCATTTGTTTGTTTTGTAATCACCCCCACTTGTGCTAGTTGCTAAAAAAATAAAAAGCACTGTTTAAAAGTGCTTTAAATACTAGTTGTATTGCCTATATTTGTTCGGCTATATCTTTTGCAAACTGATGTGAAATTTCCGTATCCATTTCTCTTAAAGCATAAGCTAAATTAATTATAAGTTCTGGCCGTTGTTCAAAATTGATCAATTGCATCAAAATAACTAACCCTATCAGTAATTCATGATAATTAATCTGATTACTTTTATAAACAACGGTATATTCATCCCTATCTAAATAATCTCCGATTACAATTCTGTGCCTACAAGGATGATTTTCATTCTCTTTTTCTAAAAATAAAAAGGCTATTTTTAATAAGTCTTCAATACTATAATTTACATACTTATTTTTTAAGATATTCACAATTTCTTCTCCGCCTTGTTCCATAAAAATATCTTCCCAAATCAATATTAATTTTCTATTATTCAAAGTTACTTCACCTCCCACTTTACGATAATCCAAAAATAGGGAAATGTGTAACAATTTTTCGCTCCAAAAAATCCCAAATACAACACGTTTGTCGCATTCTGGGATCTGTATTGATTTGGATACAGTTTCATAATAAAAATCACGCTCAAATGAATGTGACTATAAAAACTTATTTCGATAGCTTATAAAAAATATATTGATTCAATGATACGCCCTCTTCTTCAGCTTCTTGAGCCAGCTGCTTATGCAATGTCTTAGGTACACGCACATTAAATTTACCACTGTATTCATGGTCAACAGGCTCAGGTATTGGATCACCATACTCTAACTTTGTCTCAATAGTCATTTGTAAGACCTTCTCTAAGTCTTTATAAGCTTCCTCAATTGTTGATGCAGGTGTATGACAGCCATCTAACTCTTTAACATTAGCCCAATACCCATTCTCTGTTTTACGCACTTGAAATGTATACGGTAACAACAAATAATAATGTAAGTCTTTTTGATTTTTCATGTGTTATGGCTTAGGATAGAAGGGAAAACAGAAGGGGGAGTTATTCGCCTATTCTGTTTAGTGCATCCTTCACAACTTGAAAATCTACTGGATATTCAAGCTTGACGATTGTTACAAGTCCTAGTTCATTTTGGAAATGGTGATGAAAGCCTCTAATTCTAATCTCCTTATACCCATTGTGTTCAAGGTTTTTTTTATTTCAGTGAAGGTTATTCCCTTTGGTTGGTTTTTTATCTCTATGATGATTTTTTCTATCTTTGCCATGTTTCACCTCCCACAATATCACTACAATATGCAGGACTAAATTACAAGCTTTTATGGATATATTTATATGGTTATTTTCATAATAATAAGCCACACCTAGTTAGGCATGACCTTCATTTCTCTTAATGACCTGTTTAGTCTTCCAATGTACTATAAAGCTTATAATCGATACTACGATAGCTACTACATATAATGTTAATGTTAAATAATGTACTTGTTCAATTCCTTTATTTAGGACAAGCTTTATAAAAAAATAAGTTGATACTAACATAGATATTACTGTAACCATATTAGAATATTTTGCTTTATTTTTCACACTCATTTATTTCACCACCTTCAACATCAATCATAATGCGTATGGAATGATAGTCACTATTAGAAATATGCAAGATAATGTAGGCTAGACATGACTTTGACTACTCTTGATTATTTGGTTAGTTCTCCATTGATAGAACCAGCCGAAGATTGTAATACCAACAGCAAATACATATAAACCTGTTGACAAATAACCAACTTGAGTGATTCCTTCTCTTAAAACAAGTCTTATATAGGAAAAGGTCATCAATACAATTAATGCTACACTAATAATATTGTTTATTTTCAATTTCTTTTCTATATCCAATACCCACACCTCCCATCTACCTATATCATAGGATAAATGGAATGTATTGTCATTATAAAGAGAGACAACCAATGTCTGTAAGGAGAACCTTTAATTGTCTAACCTAGGGATAGTCTCTCCGAAAACTATCACAATATCAATTTACTACGTTTTAGCTAAGTTTTACTATAGCTGACAATTTCGATATAGATGTTTGAAATATGCAACTTTTGTTATAACCAATGCAGCATTAGAATAAGCAATGTTTTCAGTTGCACTAGCGATGGAAACCCGTTACCCAATAAATCTACTATGTAAACTTTAAAATTATTCAAGAACAACTTGGACATGTTAACATTTAAGAAACGATTAATACCTATAGCCACTTAACTATGAGAAAAAGCGACTGACCAAAAAAGCGACCATTTATAAAAAATGGTCACTTTTTGGTCACTTGCCTTATTTTTGGTATTTAATCTATGCTGAAAACTCTGTTATATCAACTACTCTTGAATAGCAGCCTCTAAAGCAACAACCATCGTGTCATTGAAGTATCCGTGTTATCACGATAAAACATGACTGGTCAAAAGCTTGATATAACAGTTTTTTATTGTCTACAAATTTTCATTAATCCTCAAGAATAATCATAAATATTCTTTAAAAATCATGATTTGGTCGGTTTTTAGTCGGTTAAGTCGGTTGATTTTTCATCAATTAAGACCACCCATCGCAGGAGTGGTCTTTTATGGTTTATTCAACTAAAGCCTTCGTTTGCCATCCATGTAACCCAAAATCAACACGACACCACAGAATATGTAAGATTTTTACGTTCTTTCATTGAAGTTTACAACACTTATTTCTTTATGTACGGATGTCTGAAAAACAAAAATAACGGTAATGCCAATGATAAACCAACTGTAAACAAAGTTAATAGACATATCCACTTTTCTTTAATGTTATACTTTCTTGACTCATTAAACATAAAGATTATAAAAACAAAGCATGAAATAAAAAAGTCAACAGCGAAGAAGGTTGATATCGAGTTTGTAAATAATAAATCTATTAATAACCCTAAATCAAATCCGTTTTCGTTCAAGAATTTCACCAAAAAATAATACGGAAATACTGTACCAATAATCGCAAGTAACAGGTATACTTTTCTCATTTAAAATAAATTCCCCTCTCTATGATTTTCACAAATATTATACTTCTTAATTAAACTCTTTTAGTTTAATAATACCTCATATAAAATTTATATGGGTAGCTTTTTCCATTCCAACCAATTATTTAACGATGGTTCACTGTACACAATTGATTGTGGAAGGCTATCACGATCATTAAGCCAAAATTAAAAACGAGTCTGGTGCAATACCGAACTCATTTTACCCAAGCTGCCTAATGAAATAACCGTGTCTAACTTTTGGGGGTCACTTCAATCACGGAGTGGTCTTTTATAGTTTATTCAGCTAAAGCATTCCGTTAGTTCAATAAGGATTATTAATCTTTATCCAAAAACTTGGGCAGCAATCGCAAATAATTCATGGTTCCTAAATGGCATATTCATTGAATTCTTTATCATTATTGGTGGTTCACTAGTTTTTGCAAATCCGCACTTCTCCAAGAATGACATTAACTCATTATTACCAGAGGGCATGTCAATTCTTAAATTCCCTGGATGTTTAGATGCTAACTCTTTTATTAGTAATGCTGCTGTTTCAAAATTTGGAGCTACAATAGGTCCTAATATTAAATTTAAAGGTCCTAATATGGATAATCCAAAACCAATAATCTTACCCGTTTTATCTCTTACAACTAAACATTGTTTTGATTGATTTATTCGATTTAGAAGGAATTTGCTTCTTTTATCACCAAAGGCAGCCGAATCTAATTCTATTATTTTATTAAAATCATTTGAATTATATCTTTCTATAGTTACTTCTTTATTAACAATTAACTTATTAGGAATATAACTTTCACATAAAAGCTTATGTACATAGTCTACAGTTTTAAAACCTAAGTTTTCATACAAGGGTTTTCCTTCTTCAGTCGAGATTAGCATAATTGAAGTCTCTTTAGAGACACTATCTATACATTTCTGAGTGACCTTTTTTCCTAAGCCTAAACCTCTATAATCTTTATTAACAATGACCATGCCAATTGATGCTAAATCAGTATCATAAGGTATTATTGCTGCGCTAGAAACAATTTTCCCCTCAGCATTTTTATGTCCATATATTTTACCTGATGTAATAACAGTATTAATTTCCTGTTCATCATAATCCCAGCCAACTGATGCAGAAAGGTCTCTTAACCCTAATATGTCATTTTTATCAAATTGCTCTAATTCTAATTCAACTCTATTGTCTGTATACATTAGCTCTCCCCCTTGTTTTAACTCTAACTCATATTATACTTTAAAAGTTTCTATTATTTAAATAACCTGCTTCTAACTAACCTACCTTCGTTAGTTTAAAAACACATTACACTAACTTCTTTTGGTTAATTTTTTCCATTTACCATTCCAGCCAAATATCTAACGATGGTTCATCATGCACTATTGTTTGTGGAAGGTTATCTCTTTCCTCTCTCCAATTATAAAGGTACTGGCTGTTTATTGTGTGCTTTGTCCTCCACAGATGATGAATTTTAGCTCTTTTGAATTTATATGAAGTCGCTTCTTGTAATCCTTCACGTCCACCTAATATTTCATTCTCCAGCTATAAAAAAGTTTGATTATTTAATGAAAACCTTGCACACAAATCACTGATAATATAGTGTCATTCTTCGAATATTGAAGGATGTAGTTTTAACTCAAGTGGATGTTTACTTTGCCCCATAAAAATACTCCCCTTAGATAAACAGATTTTATTTTTTAATCTGTTTACCTAATAGGGAGCATATCAAATTGAGCACCTGGGCTTTGTATTATTTACCTTGTCCTCCATTAAAATGTCCTTTACAGAGGGTACACTTTACTTAGAGCGAATGCTTTCAAAGGTCATAATTACACTAAACTGTTACCATTTCTATTATTACAATTTAACATAAATACAAAAGATTAAGACCCCCCCGAGTGGTCTATTTGATTTTAATCAGATAAGCACAAGACATCGATAAACATCCTATTCGCATGTCAACAAACCATAAAAAATAGCCCCTTTATCAAATAAATAAGAGGGCTTTATATAATTCTTAATCTATCACTTATCTCCAACTGGCTTTAGTGAATTCATTGGAAGATAAACAGCATTATCGAGTCTTCCTTCTAATTCATCGGTTACATATATATAACCATTAATTTCATGATCATACCTTGAAAAAACAGTACTTCCCTTTTTCATAATTCTTTCAGTTTTAGATTCTTTTAATGGAACGCCCTTCCCCTCTTCATCTCTTGTTAGTTCATAACGTACACCTCTTTCTCTCGATATTGTCTCAGCGATTTTAAGGTCTGTACCAGGATACGTATAATTCTGTTGGGAACTACCATCACCGCTATCGCCAAAAGTTATTAATTGTTCACTTTTTGTATCCGAGAAAGAAATATCCCATTGACCGCTACGGAGGTAAAATCCGTAACTTCCCATACCATAATTACCATCACGATTAATAATAATATATGTTGGATTGTTATAGAAAGATGAACGAATTTCTATTGGTACTTCTTTGAAAACTACCAAATCCGTTGCTTGTACCCGATATTGCCCCATTTTATAGAATGTTTTTCCATCATACTTCTCAATATCATACGTTCTAAAAAAGTTATTTCGCTTAACCACTAACGAATCAAACGTACCATCCGAATTTTTCTTGTACACCTTGATGTCTTTTTTAAAGGTCATTTTTCCTGTTTGCCCTTTTACAACCTCTGCTCCATCATACATCACTTTTGCTTCTGATTTTGTTGGATTTACTACCGCAAATACAAATGCTGCTAGTAACACAATAAATAATTTTTTCATTATTCTCCTCCTACTCAGTTTTAAAAACATAATTTCTTAATATTATATACCAGTAACTTAATATTCTATCAACGGATGTTAAAATCCCTACAAAAGTATAGTGTTTTTCCATAACATTATTTCTCCCATCTACCATTCTACCCAGTTCTCTAAATTATATGGTCTACTACCTATTGATTGTGAAAGGTTATCTCTTTCCTTTAACCAGTTATAGAAAGGTACTGGCGTTCTTTATATGGTGTATATAAGATGATTTTACTATTCTTTATTTTAGAACGTTCTACAGCCTTACTATACGCCCCTACAAATACGGCTCTTTTGATATTTCAAGCAAATTTCAATATTATTAATGTTGGAGATAAAAAACATAAAAGAGGATAATTAAATGAACAGATTAGAACAAACAACCCAAGAATTACTGGAAGCTGGTTATACAATCGAGGAAATTAAAGCAGCCTTTGAGGAAGTCATTGAACAAGCTAAACAGTCCAATACGGAACGTGGAACAGATAACTAAAAGGTTGTCTGTTTTTTATTATGGTAAATAAGTATAGTTATGGTTAAAGTTGTTATTATAGGTTATTTAAAGTAATGACCTTCAACAATTTTAAAGGAGGCTACATAAATGATTAAATTTTTTAAAAGAGGTTTTATTTTTCTAGCATTAACGTTATTAGTACTAGTTAGTATTAGTGTTGAAAATGCATCTGCAGCAGATATCGTTGATTATGAAGAAGGCGTGACAAATTTAAATAATACTCCTGAAAATAGTGCGAAAATTGGAGATCTGTTACTTAAACCTGAAAAAGGATGGAAAAGATATGATGATAGCAACCCCAATATAAATTATATTGGATGGTGGAGTATAGCTTCTGTCTATGGTGATTACAATAAAACTCAAAGCTATACTACTTACGGAACTCAAGCTGCTAAAGATTCTTACTATAGCTTTAACTTTAAAGGAACGAAATTTAGAATTATCTCTCCACAATGGGCGACTTCTTCATCACAAATAGAAGTTACAATAGATGGGGATATCGTTGAAACTTATTCTGCTTATAGCACTAAACAACAAAGACTAACTTTAATCTATGAAAAACTTGGTCTAGAAGATAAAATACATGAAGTAACTATTAAAAGTAAAAGTACTGGTCATATAGTAGCAGACGCTATTGATATAGATGAAGGCGGATATATTGTAAAAAATCCTTCAATAGAATCTATTACATTAGACAGAAACACATTAGAGCTAATAGAAAACAGCCAAGATAAATTAACAGCTACAGTTTCTCCAGATACAGCAAAAATAATTTGGACAAGTAGTAATGAATCAATCGCTACTGTTGATCAGAACGGGAATGTAACTGCTATTCGTGAAGGTCAAGCAATTATTACAGCAACAATAGAAAACACAGATATTTCAGCAACAAGCACGGTTATTGTTAAGAAACCAAATAATGACTTCTCCAGTGCTATTCTAAGCATTACTTTGGTGAATGGTATAACAAAAGAATATGATGTAACGAATGCAGTTTTAAACAATTACTTAAATTGGTTTGATAGTGCACAAGGTACTTCTACTTTCAAATTCTCAAAAACAATTTCACCTTATAAAAAGGTAACTGAATATGTCGTACACGATAAGATTGCTTCTTTTGAAGTAAGAGAATATTAGACATAAAAAGCCCAGGCTCAAAATTAATTGAGTACCTGGGCTTATTGTTTTATATCATAATAATAATCTCTAATATCGATTTAGAGTGTAAAAATAAGAAATTTTTGGATTTAGTACCAACCACCTTGTTCATAATTACATTCTATTAAAAACGCTCCCATAGTACCAGCAATTACATAAATATTACCTTTAACACCTAATTCTAATAGTTTTTTTGCTGCAGAAATATAATTCCCTTCATTTATCCACTGAAAAATCAGAGTAAGAGTTGACGGTAAAATAAATACACCAAAATAATCTTTTACCTTTTTTCCCATACATGCGTCAACAGCAGCATTAAAAGGTGTAATGAGACCTGATTGATCGTTGTCGTAAATCAAATCTGTATCTAAAGCACTTCCATTTGCTAAATTAAAATTAACAATGGCTTCTAAAGCCTCTTGATCTTGACTAGTACTAGGTCCATATTTATTTTCTATTTTTTCTATATCAATACCGATTATGTTTCCTGACTCATCTCTAATAGATGCTTCTTCCCAAATAAATTTTAATTGGTCTGCAACTTCATCAATTTGTTGTTCCTCAGATATGTTTGGACTTACCTGTGCATTTGCGATAGGACTAACTATAAATGCAAACATCATAACAGATACAATAATAGATACTAGATATTTTTTCAAAATGTAAAACACTCCCTTTTTTTTATAATAATTACATCAACAACTATACCACTTGAATTATGTAAAATAAATCCTTTATTGTAAAATAATATACTGTTATACTTATTATAAAGTTGATTTTTAATATGGGGGGCGTACATTATCAGGGATGTAACTATTAGAAAAGTTATTTTAACAATCATATTTTTCTTTTTAATCTTCGCTTCTTTTGTTGCGTATGATTATTTCAAGTTTGATAAGTTTGAATGGGGCATGAATTTTTTAAAAACCTTCTTGACCTTTTTCTTCATGTTCCTATATAAATGGGCGTCTAATGATAAAAAACAAGGAAGAAAGGAGCAAGGTGACCGTTAGGCTTTCTTGCTCCTTTCTTTTATTTATTACTTCTTCGCTGCTGTATCGTAATATGCAACCCAATTAATCTGTCAGTGGTCATGGTACCATTCTGTAAATCTTTTAAATGCGATCCCTGAATAATACCGTCTTTAACCGCCTGTGCAATAAAGTTTTCTGCTTCAGTTTTCATAGCTGGCGAACCAGGATTCCATGCTTGAGGCAATTTGATTTCCTCCTTAGGGTTAAAAAGTTGTCGCTGGTTTCATAGCCTGTTCAATCCGTTTCAGGAAGCTATTCCAGCGTTCTTCGCTCAAAATTCGATGTGGACAATATTTGCCGTTCCAATCTTGATGTTTTTTCACTCGATCAATGCCCCAGCCATTCTCTTTTAACAACTTAGCGATGTATTGTACTGCATTTTCCTCAGCAGCAGTATAACGACCTCCACCACTTTTGCTGTAGCAGATTTCGATTCCGATTGAAATACGTTTACCTTTCTTAAGTACTTTAAGATCTTTACTTCCACCACCGTCACCACAATGCCAAGCGTTGCGATTGAATGGGATAGCTTGAATGACCACTTTATCATCAACAGCAACATGCTAAGATACCTCGTTGTTGTTAGATAACATGTATTCAATTTCGTTTTCTGCAGGCGCATCATTTGCTGTATTGTGAACTGTGATATATTGAGGCACCATAGAGTATGGTGCCTTGATTGAATACTTCTTTGAATGTAAAAAGTATTGTTTAAATGTGTAAGCCATTATTCATCATCCTTTGGCTTGTCATATTTTAATGCCTGAGAGCTATCATTAGTACCTTCTGTCGTTGGGTCAACTACCACCCCAATGAGCACTAAAAAAGCGAGCACAGTGTTAAATAACTCTGTTACTCGCTCATTGTAAATTGTTGTGTCGTAACCAATTAATGCCCCAATTTGTTGTACTAGTAAAAGCAATAATGCAAAGGCAACCACCAAAAATGGCTTATGCTTTAGACGTACTTTCCAGTTAATTTTCATGTTACATCAATCCTCCTAATTTGTTTTAATAATAAGTGCTAATAATGCTAAAATGACAGCTTCAATAATTGTTGTAGATACCCACCTCACGATTTTATCTATCTTATCCAAACGATGGTGTGCACTTTTTGTGCTCGCTAAAGCTTCATCAGCTTTGTCTTCTGCCCGGTTAGCTGTATCACGAATATGGTAAATGCCATCTAATTTTTCACCAATAGCACCTAAACGTTCATAAACATCTCTAACTAAATCATCACTCATGAGACATCTGCTTTCACTAAAATAAAAACCCTCCACAATCATCAGTGGAAGGCTTAGCGCTAAATTCTTATTCATTTTTATCTTTGAGTATTTTAAAGGATAACACTCCTACTTCACTGTTTTCTAAAATATTTTGTGGTTTAACTTTTAAATATGCTTTATACCTTAGAGGAAAATATATGGCTTTAAAAAGTATTTTTAGTACAGCCATTAAATGGCAAGTTATAGAAACAATCCGATGATTGGTGTAGAAAGACCCACTCAATCTAAAAGGTATAAGGAAATTGAGTTTTATGATGAGGAACAATTGAAATCACTCTTAAAAAAGACGAAAGAAATGTACCCTAAACATGCATTACAGATTAAACTAGCAGCACTAGTGGGCTTACGAATGAGCGAAATTGCTGGAATAAGACATGAAAGCATAAATTTTATAAACAATACCATACTTATTGACTCGACACTTCAATATGATAAAGAAGTAAAAAATTTTTCTTAGGTCCCACAAAAACAAAAAGATCACGTACTGTCAATGACCCTATTGAGTTAATGAGAGAAATAAAACAATATTCAAAGGATCATAAGAAGTTACAACTTGCATCCGGTGAAGCTTGGACATCGATGAAAGATAATGGGGGCAACCCAATAAATCTACTATTTACAAAAACAAATGGTTTCCCTTCACATCCAGATAGTATGTCTGGAAGATGGCGTGAGATTGTAGAACATCACAATTTACCTAAACTAATATTTCATGGTCTAAGACACACCTACGCATCTTTTATGATTAGTAAAAATGTAAATTTTAAAATTATTCACGAACAACTTGGACATGTTAACATTCAAAAAACGATTAATACCTATAGTCACTTAACTAAGAAAGATAAAGAAAAAGCAACCGACTACTTTAATTCCATTTTATAAAAAATGGTCGGTTTTTGGTCGGTTGCTCTATTTACGGTATTTTATATTTGCTGAAAACGTTGTTATATCAACTACTCTTGAATAGCTGCCTCTAACGCAACAACCATCATGTCATTGAATGTTGTTTGGCGTTCTTCTGAAGTCGTTACCTCACCTGTTAGGATATGGTCGCTTACTGTTAGAACAGAAAGAGCTTTACGGCCGAATTTTGCTGCTAATGTGTAAAGAGCTGCAGATTCCATTTCAACTGCTAGTACGCCGTATTGGGCTAATTTTTCGTTTTGATGCTCATCAGAATAGAACAAATCTGCTGTGAAGATATTTCCTACTTGGAGGTTTAGTCCAGCCTCTTTACCTGCATTATAGGCTTTTAATAGTAGGTCAAAGTCTGCGATTGGTGCGAAGTCGATAGCACCGCCCCAAATAATTTGGTTCATACGTGTATCAGATGTTGCAGCTTGCGCTAAAATGACATCACGTACTTTTACATCTTTTTGAATTGCACCACAAGTACCTACGCGGATTAATTTTTGAACATCATATTCTTGCATTAATTCTGTTGCATAGATGGAAATAGATGGCACACCCATACCAGTTCCTTGTACAGAAATACGTTTGCCTTTATACGTTCCTGTATAACCAAACATATTGCGTACTTCGTTATAGCAAGTTACATCCTCTAAAAACGTCTCTGCGATGTATTTTGCACGAAGTGGATCTCCTGGAAGTAAAATTGTGTCAGCGATTTCGCCTTTTTTTGCATTAATATGAACACTCATACTGCAATCCCTCTTTTCTGTCAGTTATCACTTTAAATAATACTGTGTTTCTTCTATTTTATCAATGCTAGACGTCTAGCAACTTAAAATAAATTCATTTCCTTCCTTGTGTCACCCTTGCTCAACATATAATGCCCACAATTCATCGAATGCTTCAGTAGTAAGGTTGTCAGTCGCAAACGATTCAATATACGTTGAAAGCTCTTCAAAATCTGTGCCTTGCTTTGGAAAATTATGCTCATGAAACATCTCCTCTGCAAATCGAACCTTCTGATCTGACCAATCCCCACCGCGGAAAGTTAATACATATAAATAAAAGCTCTTTTTCATCTAGAAATTCCCCTTTTTATACTTATCTGCCTTCCGCTAGTTTATCAAAAAATCACATTCCCGTCATAAAAATAACAATTAAGTATTTTTTCCTACTAAAGTTTATTCAACTATTTTTTCATACCTTTTCGACTTGTGTAGTAGAAATTTAATAGGTGTTTTTATCTGAAAAATGAAAATTTTGCGAAATAACAATAGAAAAATATAGAAAAATAAGATAAAATTGAAATCGACTATTTGAAAATAGGAAGGTGATGGCGATGAAAAACTCACAAAAATTCAGTAACTCTCCGAAAAAACGCCCGTCTCTCTTTAAAACTAGCTTTTCCGCTAAAGAGAAAGCAATTGATTTAGAGGATAGTAGGCATAATCTCCCTCCTATTAAGGAAAAACGACAACGTTTTTATCATTTAATACGGGGTAAAGTGCTTATTATATTTACTCTTCTAATTCTTATTAATGGCATAATGGGTATATTGTCTTACGTCGATATACGGAATCTTCAGCGACAGATGGATGATTTTACTGAGAAAAATGTCCAAGAACAATTAACGGTTAATCAGCTTGCCTATGAAATTGCAAGACTCACAAATTTAGAACAAACATATTTAATTACTGGTAATGGCACTTATTCCACCTCATACCACATGAAAATAGACTCGATTAATAAAAAAATCAGCGAACTACAAAAACAGTTTTCAGATCGAGAGCTTGAGCTTGGACATATGCAGGCAATTGGTCAGTATTATAAAAATTACCTCGATTACTCTGAAAAAGTTATGACAATGCGTGATGATTTTGGGCTCGAACAGGCTCGAAAATTGATGATGGGTGCAGTTGGAGAAACAATGAAAACGCATATTGATAAAAATATCGAATCCATCAATACAGTGATGGATGAAGCAAATAAATCCAAATTAAATAAGCTGAACCAGCAAGTCAATATCTCTATTGTTTCTTTCTTTATCATTTCAGTAGTTGGCTTTATTGCCATCATTATATTTGGTTATATGTTATTTAAATCATTAAAAAATAATACACAAGCAATTAACAATTCTATTTTGGATATTGCGCATGCTGGCGGCGATCTGACAAGGCGCGTTAAAGTACGGAATCATGATGAATTTTCAACGATTGCCACTTGCACCAACACTTTAATAGAGTCCATTTCAAATCTCATAAAACGTGTAAGTGACCTAGCTGATCATGTTTCTAGCAGCAGTCAGGAATTAATGTCATTAGCGGATGAAAATGCTCGTACTATTCAGGATATTGCAGATGCTACAGCTGACATTGCAAGCGATAGTGACAATACAATTTCCAGCATAAACAGCGCCCAGCAAAAAATGAGTGATCTTGAGCATTCTATGCACCATTTAAATGAACAGGCCAATGCCGTTCAACGTGCATCCTTTGCTATGCAGAAAGCAGCTGATGATGGCAGTCGCTCAGTTGAACAATCTTCGCTAGTGATGCAGGCAATTGAAGAAACAATGGCCACGACGACAACTACAGTGGAAGCACTTGGACAAAAATCAGCCGATATAACATCAATCATTGGTACGATTACCGCTATATCCGAACAGACTAATTTACTAGCACTAAATGCCGCAATTGAAGCTGCACGCGCTGGTGAGCATGGACGAGGCTTTGCGGTTGTAGCTGATGAAGTTCGCAAGTTAGCCGAGCAATCTCAAAGCGCTGCGAAGGAAGTTACAGCAATCGTAACGTCCATTCAGGATGAAGTATCCTCTATTATTACACAAAACTATGAGGGGGTAACTTCGGTTATTCGCGGAGTAGAAGTGACAAATGAAACAAATCAATCATTAGCCAATATTTTATCGCATACACAGGAAACTACCTCCATTATTACAGCAATGGTAGAAAAAATTTCATTAACCCTTGAGTATAGTAATGCCGTAGCAAGTGATTTTGTCCATGTTAACGCCTTTGCTGAACAATCCGCTGCGAATACAGTCACTTCCGCAGCAGCAGCAACACAAGGCTCCGCTTCCATGCAAGAAATCAATGCTGCTGCAGTAGAACTAGCCCAACAAGCAGATAATCTACGTAGTTTAGTGAGTGAATTTAAGGTTTAATTACCCGAACTAACGAGGCGATAGTTTTGACTGACACGACGGACAAAAAAACTCCCAGCACAAAATTTCATGCTAGGAGTTTTCTTTATTATTTAAACAATGAACGGTATTCAGTGTAGCCTTCCTTTTCTAAATCCTCTTTTGGTACAAAGCGTAACGATGCTGAGTTAATGCAATAACGTAAGCCTCCAAGTTCCCTTGGTCCATCAGGGAAGACATGCCCTAAATGTGAATCAGCGTCCTTACTACGAACCTCCACTCGGCGCATTCCATGAGAACTATCAAAATGCTCGGTTACTTCCTCTTTTTCAATTGGCTTTGAAAATGCTGGCCAGCCGCAGCCTGAATTGAATTTATCAAGGGAGCTAAATAACGGCTTCCCTGAAACGATATCGACATAAATACCCTCTTCAAAGTGTTGATCGTATTCATTGCGGAACGGTGGCTCAGTTCCACTTTCTTGTGTTACATAATATTGCATGTCAGTTAGTTCTTTTAATCGTTGTTCTTTATTCATTTTTCTCGCCCCCAGTGTTGCTCCTGAAACGCTTTGCGACCCGAACCAATCGAATAGCGCTCGTAGTGCATTGGATTTTTCTTATAATAATATTGATGATAATCCTCAGCTGGATAAAATGTACTTGCTGGTAAGATTTTCACTGCAATTGGTTTATCAAATTTGCCAGATGCCTCTAAATCTGCTTTAGAACGTTCTGCTAATTCTCGTTGCTCCTCATCATGATAATAAATTACCGTTGTGTAGGACTCCCCACGATCATAAAATTGCCCACCAACATCTGTTGGATCAATTAATGTCCAAAATGTCGCAAGTAATTGCTCATAGGAATAGAGCTCATCCTCAAAGGTAATTTGTACTGCTTCCACATGTCCTGTCGTTTCAGAGCAGACTTGTTCATACGTTGGATTCACAACATGTCCCCCCGTATAGCCAGAAATAACTGATTCAATTCCAGGTGTTTCGTCAAAGGGCTTGACCATACACCAAAAACAACCACCTGCAAATGTTGCATATTGCTTTGCCATCCATGTCACTCCTTATTCACCTGGAACAATAATTTCCAATAAGATTTTATCTTTCGGTAAATTTAACTCTTTTGCTCGAATACGAGAACCAGAAGCTATATTAATACGTGATAAATCAATATAAATTTCTGCCTTATTTGGATTCACCGTAATCCAAGAAGGAAATTCCACCGAGTCACGCATAATTTTCATAGTCGTCTCAGGTGGAATATTTAACAGTCCTACATTCATACCTGTTTGCTTTAGAATGATGTTTCCTTTGTCATCAACAATCGGATCAAAATTCATAGTGATTGGTATTTCTGTATAAAAAACCGTCAGCTTACTTCTTAGCTGAATATCATCACCAATCGTAAAATCCAATGGCAGAGGCGATCCTTTTGCCGCGTCCTTTAAATATTTCTTTGATATCGATTCTAACTCCTTCGTTGTTGTTTGAACAACGAGGACATTCCCTTTTACTTCACTTTCACCTTCTGAACTCTTTGCTACAATTACTCCGTCTACAGGTTTTGTTGCTAAATACACAACGAGGAGGATTGCAAACAGCACTGTGCCTGCTAAGGCGAAAAATGCGATCTTCCATTTATTCATTTTGTCACTCCTCGAAGCCTATTTCCTTGTTAATTTTTTCTTCCATTTTACACTGCTCCATTGCTGCTAGAATTCGTTCCGTCATTTTCTCATAGCCTTTTGCATTTGGGTGAAAGAAATCGGTATGATATACGAGCTCTTTGTTTGAATCAAATAAATCCTCTACAGAGATATAGCAAGCATTCGTATCTTCACTTGCGATGTCTTTAATGACATTATTCCACTCCGTGATGATTGTATCAAATTCATTGGCCTCATTTGTCACGATAGAGAACGGATTATAAAAACCAATCAGCAATAAGGGTACCGTTGGGTTTTTCGCACGAATGCCAGCAATAATTTTACTATAACGTTCCTTATACGCCAGCAACTCTTTATCAAAAGCATCTCTTTTCAAGTTAAACAAATCCTGCCTAACTACCTTCATGACATCATTTCCGCCCATAGTTAATGAAATAAGCTGTGCATTTTGCAACTCTTCATCATAATGCCCTTTTTTCACTAATTTTAATAGCTGATCACTGCGTCTTCCTCTTTTTCCTCGATTGTCAACCTCTATATCAGAAACAGAGGGCCAAGCTAGCAATGAATCTGTTAATCTACCTACAAAACCGTCTTGACTATACTCATCACCGACACCATCTGTTAATGAATCACCCAGTGCCAAGTAATGTAGTTGTTTTGCGTTTTCATCATCAATTTTCCGTAAATCCTCTGGTGATGGCTCAAAAAAATGCTCAAAAATTTGCGTCAACATATTCTTAGAGGTTTTCTCCTCATCTTCTGTTTGTTGCTCATCCTGTTTCATATCTTGCTCCGTCCCTGCTTGCTCACCTTCAGGCTCTGCTTGCGGATTCGGTTCATCTATTGATATAGCACAACCACTTAGTACTAAGACGGTCAAACATGACAAAATAAATATTCGCCAAATGTCCATTTGACCACCTTCCATCATTTGCTGTTTCTTCTATTATAGAATAGTTCATACCGCAATGAAAAGTGACGATACCTAGCTAATCCATAAAAAATAAGTGTTTTTACTGTAATGTCTACTTTTTCCAGCACTCTAAAAATCAATTTCGCCTTGGCATAATTGCGTCCGGATTTTGAATTGTGCCTGCACAATTCATTCCTTTGAAAATCCGTGACATCCGCCGGAGGCTTTATCTTCATTCAGTAGGTGTTTGGAAACCCACTGAAAAGAAACCAAAACCAAACCGCATTCATCTTACCACCTATAGAAATGGGAGTCTTCTGCTGAATGAAAATAAAAAGCCACTACAATACTTATGTAGCAGCTCACATCTATTATTCTGCAAAATAAATAAAACCGATGGCTCCTGGACCAGTATGTGTAGAGATAATCGGTGATGTAAAGGCAATTTCTACGTCGTTAAAGCCTGTTCCTTCAATTAACGCTTTTAATGGTTCACCCATCGTACTTAGTCCATCAGCATGAGAGATTCCTACTGCCTTTACGGTTTTGCCAGTAGTATCCGCTTGAAATTGTTTAAATAAGTAATTTACAACCTGTTTATGACTTCTTACTTTAGAAACAGGGTTGTATACCCCGCCCTCTAAATTTGCAATTACTTTGATATTGAGTAAAGATCCAATAAAGCCTGTTCCTTTACCAATTCGCCCGCCCTTAATTAAGTTTTCTAGCGTGTCGACAATAACATATAAATAGGTATTTTCACGCACTTTTTCTAGACGTGCCACGATTTCTTCGACAGTTGCACCCGCATCACGCATTTTAATTGCCTCACGTAATTGAATGGCTAGTCCAATTGCAATAAAGCGTGAATCAATCACAGTGACATCTGCGTCTGTCATTTGTGCTGCCTGACGAGCTGATTCAACTGTCCCACTCATACCGCCAGTCATATGAATGGAAATGATTTGATCTCCATTTTGTCCTAGCTCATCATACAATTCTTTAAACTTCCCTGGTGCAGGCTGGGAGCTTTTTGGTAGATTTTTAGCATTTTTCATTAAACCTAAAAAAGACTGTGGTTCTAAATCAACACCATCTATATATGTTTGCCCATCAATTTGAATCGTTAAAGGCACGATATGTATACCATGCTGTGCTACTTCTTCCTTTGTTAAATCACAAGTTGAGTCCGTTACAATATGAATTCGTCCCACTTCGACACATCCTTTTACTTCATTAAAATTTATTATATAGACTAATGAAACATTATGTAAACATGACATTTGTCATTAGGTATCATACGAGGGTATTTATTTTGAAAACGCTACCTTTGCTACTATAGCGCTTTGTCGAGTACTTGTCTAACAATGTCCTTCATGGATTTAGACATTTATATGACACTTTTGATACTGAAAATATGACAAATGTAAATAGTAGGATGAAAATTATTGGGGTATAGTAAAAATATGAACGAAAGGAGTGTTTATAATGATGGATTCATTTGACTATAAAACATGGAGAGAAGAATTGTGGAATGCCATTACACATGGTATTGGATTTATCGCGAGTATTCCAGCACTAATTGTTCTAATTTTAGCTGCTGTACAAACAGGTGGAGCGCTTCAAATTACAACATTTAGTATTTTCGGTGCCTCTGTCATCATTTTATTTTTAATGTCAACACTGCTTCATAGTATGCCTGAAAAATACAAGTACTTTTTCTCTATACTTGATCATTCTTCTATTTATATTTTAATTGCAGGAACCTATACACCTTTTCTTTTAATTGCGATTGGCGGAACTTTGGGCATGACTTTATTATGTATTATTTGGTCCCTTGCCCTATTAGGCGTTATGTTTAAATGCTTCTTTATTAATCGCTTTGAAATACTTTCTTTAATCTTTTATATCGGTATGGGCTGGTTGATTATTTTTGCAATAAAGCCCATCTACCTATACTTAGGATTTAATGGCTTTGCTTTACTGTTAGCAGGTGGGCTTTTTTATACAATTGGTGCCATTTTTTACGCTTGGCGGTCACTTCCCTACAATCATACAATCTGGCATCTATTTGTATTAGCTGGCTGTGGATCAATGTATGCTTGTGTTTATTTTTACTTATAAATATTCAACATGAAAATCGCTCTTTTTTGATAAAGGAGCGATTTTTCACGTTAATGTGTATTAGATTGTCCAAATTTGTTCATCTATTTATATCGGAGCACCATCCGTATGATACTATAAATCATTGTAATTCAATAGCATCACTCTGTTCTTTTTCCAATATTATACATTCATGATGTATTTTGAGATTTGCTGTTCTTTTTCCTTTTGACCAGCTACACCAGTTTTAAGAAGTTTCTGATGGTTCTGTGTATCTTCAACTGATTTTAACAATTGATTTGCTAATTTTTGCGTAATCATATCTTTTATATCGCCAGAAGACACTTCTTTTTCTTCCTTCTTTGATAATTTCACTTCTCTAATAATTATTTTTTCTCCATTTTCTTTCGTTACTATATGGCGTATATAACCATTTTCTTTTTTTATTTCATATGTTGCTTTCTTTTTATTGTTTCTAAGAAATAAATCATCCGATAAACGATTAAAACCGTCTTTTTTTAATACACTAAAATAATTACTACTCCCTAATTGAACATTCAGTGCACCCATCCCCTAACTTTACAACCAATATTTATATACTTTCTATCGTCATAATAATTTTTATTTAAATATTCCTTTCTTTTTTCTCAAAGCTTAGGTTTATTCTCAAGATTCCTGAGCCTTTCTGATAGTGATTTTTTGTAGCTCAATCTTGTTCAATGCGTTTACTCGTTATTGCCCAAATATCTAATGCTATTCATTAGGAATACTTTTACAGTGATTTACCTATTCAGCCCATCTCTATTTTTTGCGTTCAAAAATCTGATATTCGAATGTATAACCTTCTGGTGCCGTTTCTGGCTTTTCTGAAGATATTTGTACAAAATCCTGTTCATATTTCGGGAAATAGGTATCCCCATTAAAAGAATGATTAATTTGTGTAATATACAAACGGTCAGCGATAGCCATCGACAGGCGGAAAATTTGCTCACCTCCTATGATCATAATTTCAGGAACATCTCCAGCAAGGAGGAGGGCATCCTCTAAACTTGTCGTTGTTTCAATCCCTTCTGCATGATAGCTTTCGTCACGAGAAATCACGATATTTCGACGACCAGGTAAAGGTCTGCCAATCGATTCAAATGTTTTACGTCCCATAATCATAGGTTTGCCCATCGTTTTGTTTTTAAAATATTGTAAATCTCCTGGTAAATGCCATGGCATACCATTTTCATAACCAATCACATAATTAGTATCATGTGCCACAATTAAAGAAATCATATTGTCCCTCCAAATACTTTCATTCATCTTATTATAAACAAATTTTACTGTGACAATTAGTATATTTCTGCTCATTCATCAAATAATCTTCTTTTTCGGTATTAAATCCTAGTAAAATTATATGAATAGTTTATAATAGAGTCATCGAATATAAAAAAGGATGGATGATGATGACAAAACTAACAAATGAGGCTATTCACTACATTGAAGCAAATGACTCTTCTATTCCGTATTATAATTTAACACCTGCAGAGGCTCGTGCTATTCGAACAGTGCCAAAATGGGAGTCAGCACATGCTCCTCAGCTTGCTTCTATTACGGATAGAAAAATAACTGTACGAGATGGAGCTAAAATAAATGTTCGTATTTATAAACCTACTTTTGACAAATTACTCCCTGTCATTGTTTATTATCATGGGGGTGGTTGGGTTTTTGGTAATTTAGAATCTTCTGATGCGGGATGCAAGCTATTGGCAGAAAAGGCTCAAGCAATTGTTGTATCAGTTGATTATCGTCTAGCGCCAGAATACCCATTCCCTATTCCGCTTCACGATGCCTATGATAGCTTAGTATGGATTTACGAAAACATCCTGCAATTTGGTGGGGATGCAGCAAGAATAAACGTAGCTGGTGACAGTGCAGGTGGAAACTTAGCAACGGTGGTTACCTATCTAGCTGCTACATTAAATGGACCAGCCATTCAAGCACAGGCACTTATCTACCCTGTCGTGAATGTAGATTTTACAACAGCATCCTACAGTACTTATGGAGAACATTATGGTTTAGACAAACAAGGGATGCAATGGTTTGCAGGACTTTACACAGATGGGCAAAACTTTAAAGATCCACTTGTTTCGCCGCTTCAGATTGAGGATGTAAGTGTTTTGCCAAAAACAATTATTATTGCTGCAGAAGCAGATGTTCTCTATGATGAAGGTCTTGCTTATGCACAAAAACTTGTCGATGCAGGTGTAACCGTTGAGCATATCAACATGACTGGATTAATCCATAGCTATTTCAGCAAAATGAACTTTTTTGAAGAGGCGACAATACAAACAGCTGAAAAAATTGCTAGTTTCATGAAATAAGTTTGTCTATCACCATAAAAGAGTGCGATAATAGAGCAAAATGCTTTTTAAAGGATGACAATATGACACAAACGATTACTTTACAAATAAAAAATCCCTTTGCTGATCAATTAAAAAAAGGCTATCCTCTTATTTCAAAGGATGCTGTTGACGCAGGTCAACTTCCTAAAAAAGAAGGTTCTCTATTAAGACTGCTGGATAGCCATCAACGTTTTCTTGGCATAGGCTATTATGGCATACAAAATAAAGGCATTGGTTGGGTGCTAACAACTGATGCTAACGAAAAAATAGACAAAGCTTTTTTTATTAAAAAATTTACAAAGGCACTTGCAAATCGTCAGGCCTTCTTCGATGATCTTAATACAACAGCTTTTCGTATTTTTAATGGTGAAGGCGATGGCATAGGTGGGATCACCATTGACTATTTTGATTCTTACTATCTAGTGAGCTGGTATAGTGCGGGTATCTATTTATGGAAGGATATGATATACGAAGCACTTGCTGAGACGGTAAGTTACTCAGCTATTTATGAGAAAAAGCGATTTGATCTTAAAGGGCAATATATAGAACAGGACGATTTTGTTATGGGAACGTCTGGTGAATTTCCAATCATTGTTTTGGAAAACGGCATGAGCTATGCTGTTCATTTAAATGATGGAGCAATGACAGGTATTTTCCTCGATCAACGAGATGTAAGGCTTGCAATTCGTGAACGTTACGCAGATCATAGGAACATGCTCAATACATTCTCCTATACTGGAGCATTTTCGGTTGCGGCAGCACTCGGAGGAGCAATCAAAACGACAAGTGTGGATGTAGCAAAACGCAGTCTAGCCAAAACAATTGAACAATTTAGTGTCAATGAAATTGATTATGAAACACAGGATATTAAAGTCATGGATGTCTTTAACTATTTTAAATATGCACAGCGCCATCAATTAAAATATGACCTTATTGTTTTAGACCCTCCTAGCTTTGCACGGACGAAGGAAAGAACGTTTTCTACAGCGAAAGACTATCCAAAATTGCTAATTGATACGATAGCCATCACTGAGAAAAATGGTATCATCGTTGCTTCAACTAATAACGCAAGCTTTGGTATGAAAAAGTTTAAAAGCTTTATTGATCAGGCCTTTAAGGAAACTCGTACACGCTATAAAATTGTTGAAGAATACAGCTTGCCGAAGGATTTCCGTGTACCACGTGAGTATCCCGAATTTAATTACTTAAAGGTTGTTTTTATTAAAAAAATGGACTAAATTTAATTGAGACAGAGTCACTTAAACGATTCTGTCTTTTTGTAAGGATAAAATTCTAATTTATTATAGGTAATTGGAGATGATTGAATGGAGTATATTCGTGAAAAATTAATGATTACTACCGAAAGGCTAGTCCTTCGATTATTTCAAGCATCAGACGCAGAAACGGTAGCAAAGCTTTGTAATAACTATAATATTTATAAAAGTACAATGTACCTGCCTTATCCATATAGTTTAGATGATGCGTTGTCATGGATTGAACGCCATTATGATCATTTTATGGAAGATATTTCGTACGAATTTGCAGTAACAGATAAAGAAACTGGTGAATTATATGGAGCAATTGCATTATCGAATAACAAACGTTTTAATCAAGGAGAAATTGCCTATTGGATTGGTGAGCAATACTGGGGAAAAGGCTATGCAACAGAGGCAGCGCAGTCGATCGTCCAATTTGCTTTTGAAGTAAAGAAACTGCATAAAGTGTTTGCTCGATTTTTTTCATCGAATCCTGCATCAGGAAAAGTAATGGAGAAAATCGGTATGACACAAGAAGGAATATTAAAGGATCATATTCTAAAAGACGGTAAGTATAAGGATTTAGTGTTTTTTGGAATTATAAATCAATAATTTTGCAATCTAGTTTCTCTATTTTAAAAAGGTGGCCTAAGGAGCATTTTACCTTCTTAAGCCACCATCCTCAATGATTTTTATAAATATTCCACAAACCAATCTCGAATGTATTCTAATCTTTTAATTCTTAACGTTGGTTTTCCGCTCCTTGAAAGTTCATGGTTAGATTCTGGGAAGCGAACAAATTTTGCTTCTTTTTTACGATGCTTTAAGGCGATAAACAATTGCTCTGCCTGTTCAATCGGGCAGCGATAGTCTTTTTCACTGTGTAAAATTAACAGTGGCGTTCGAATATTGTCCACATATTTCAACGGTGAATGATGCCATTGCTTTTCAATATCGTCTAGTCCTGCTTGGATTTGCCAGTCTGTAAAGTAATAGCCAATATCACTTACACCGTAAAAGCTAATCCAATTAGAGATGGAGCGTTGTGTAACGGCCGCTTTAAAACGGTTCGTATGACCAACAATCCAGTTTGTCATAAAGCCCCCATAGCTTCCGCCTGTAACACCGAGTCGGTTTTGATCAATGTAATCATAATGCTCCAATGCGTAATCAACAGCGGCCATTAAATCATTATAATCATTGCCACCATAATCACCTCGGACTGCATCAACAAATTTTTGACCGTAGCCATGGCTTCCGCGAGGATTCGTATACAGTACTGCAAAACCTTGTGCAGCAAGAATTTGGAATTCGTTAAAATAGGTGTTGGCATACATTGCGTGCGGACCGCCATGGATTTCAAGAATAAGTGGATATTTTTCCCCTTCCTCATATCCGATTGGCTTCATTATCCAGCCGTTTACCTTCCAGCCATCTGCCCCTTCATATTCAATGGCTTCTGGAATAGATAATTTTCTCGACTTTAAAAACTCTTCATTAACTTTAGTGAGCTGTTCCTTTTCACCAGTTTTTAAATTGACGGAAAATAGATCACCAGGATTTGTTGTCGTGCTGATGGCAACTACTGCTTTATCACGTTGAGAATCAAGTGAAAAACCATAGACATACTGATCGTCATGAATTGCTGGATATATTTCACCAGCAGTATTTCCAAAATAAATGGCTGTATTTCCGTGATCTGTTACTTGGAAGTAAAAGCTATGACTATCCTCCATCCATTGGACACATGGAGCCACGACACCTTGTAGAAAATCTCCGACTACACAATCACCAATAGGGGCGTCAAAATCACTCGTTACACTGGTTAAATTAGTTTGTTCTAAATCATACATCCATAGCTTTGCTTGTGTTGCGTTTTCAAATTCTCTCTCACTTCCAAGAAAAGCAATGTATCGACTGTTTGGGGACCATGAAGTTAGGTAGAACATCCCCCTTCCTTCTGTTAGCTGGCACGTTTGTTTTGTTTCTATCTCCAATAAATAAATATCATTATTGAAAGAAAAATCTACATCCTCTGTTAAATCAGCCAGATAAGCCAGATATTTTCCATTTGGTGACCATGTATCCAAATGGAAATGATGGCTTCCTGTCGTCACTTGTTCCAGCTCCCCTGTTTCAAGATGGACAATGGCAATGTGAGTATATTGATCCATATCGATAAAACCAGCAGCATCTGATTTATACTTCATGTTGTCTACTTCAAGTGGTTTAAGTTCTTTTTCCTCTTTCTTATCATCTTCTGCTTTATCAAAGATGTCTTCATTTTTACCAAGCTTTACGGAGAAGGCAATTTTTTTACCACATGGAGACCATGCAGGTGATGTCGCACCGTTTTTACAATGTGTAATTTGTTTGGCCTCTCCACCTGCTTTAGCAAGCACAAAAATTTGTGGCATACCAGTTCTCGTTGAGACAAACGCAATTTTACTGCCATCAGTAGACCATACAGGTGAATTCGTTTTATCATCACCGAATGTCCATTGTTGAGGATTTTTTTCATTCAAATTTATATAAAATAAATTAGATACATAGTCTTTCTTCTTTTCATCAATATAAGTTTCTACATAAACAACTTCTGTTCCGTCTGGTGATAATTGTGGATCTGATACTGATTTTAATCGATATAAATCTTCTGGTTGAATCCCATGTTTCACTGTTATTCGCTCCTTCTTGTTGAAATTCTTACATAGTACTTTATTTCGATGCCCTAAGTATTTTCCCTGCTTAAAAGAGAAATATTTTTAAGCCCAATAATCTTTTATATGTGAAGAAGTATTATACGATAACTAGGTTAGTAACAAAGGAACGGGATATATAACGCTAACTAGTTTTCAGAATTCCCGTGCAATGTCCCAATAGGCAGCCGTCTTTGTTCTACGATAAAATTTATAAAAAGGTTCATTTGATCGAGCATGTTCCTTGTAGAGCAGAATAATTGCATGGAGATAGTTTTCAATATGGTTAACTGGGATTCGTTTAGCAAACAATGTCCCCGCTTGAGCATTTGCCCCCATAGGCACAGCTCCCAAATAAACATCAAAGCTATCCTTTTGATAAACTAGACCAATATCATCATAGACAGCATTATAGCAAGCCGATGCACAGCCATTGACATTTAAACGTAATCTTGCAGGAACTGATATCCCTTTTATTGAAGAATATAATTGCTCTGTTATAGGGGCTGCCTCCATTTTATCGCCATCACAGAAGTCACATGCCTTCATTGCAACAATTGGACCTTGTTTAGCCAAATACAGGCCAGCTTTTTGCAGCTTGTTAAGTGCTTTATCTAGATCAACAGTAGGAATTGATAGTAATATACTGTAGGATGCAGAATATTTAATAGCACCCGTGTCTCCAACGACCTCTGCAATTATTTGAAATTGTGTAGGAGTAAAGTGCTTATTAATAATTCCAGGACTTACTGCAAGACGAGTAAACTCTCCCTGCTGATTTAGCTTTTCAAAGGTTTTCTCTGGTATATTCATATTAAATGCATTCATGTATGATGTCTCCTTATGAAAAAGGAGCCAGCAAAATGCTAGCTCAACTATTAAAAGTTATCTGGATAAAAGCCTTTTGCCAAAATTTGAATCGCTTCTGCGGCACGTACTCCTTCAGATGCTGCTGATAGTGGTAAAATAACAAAACGTTCATTTTTCACAGCTACTGTTTCTTTTAATGCTGGGTCATTCTTTAAGAAATTAATTTTTTCCTCAGCAGATGTCTCTCCATAATCAATGACAACGATCATCTCTGGATTACGCGCAACTGCCTCTTCCTTTGAAACAGTTGTCCACCCAGATTCTACATCACCAAAAACGTTTTTACCTCCAGCAATCGTTACCAATTCATTCATAAAGTTTTGCGCTGCTGTAAAAACATCCTTATCACCGCTATCAAAAACTAAAACTGGCAGCCCCTCTCCATCCTGTGGCAATTTGGCACGAACATCCTCTACATCTTTTGTCATTTGGTCGATTAAAGCTTCACCACGATCTTCAACACGGAATATTTTTGCGATATTACGAATATCTGTGAAAATATCCTCTAAAGTTGGCTTCGTCATATTGGAAGCTGTATGTAAATATGAGTGAATTCCTAATGCCTCAAGCTCTTCAGGAGTGCCAACACCTTTTTCACCAAAGGCACTTTTCCATCCTCCATATAAAAAGTCTGCCTCTACATCAATCACCTGCTCCTTTGTAGGATACTGGTCAGCTAATACAGGTACTTTGTCATAAGCAACTTGTAAAGGCTCATAAATTTTATCATCTAAATAGGCTGTACCAACCATTGAATCTTCTAAGCCTAAAGCTAGCATAATTTCTGTCACATGTTGGTTTAAGCTAATCGCTTTTTTGGGAGCTTCTTTATAAATCTGTGTTGTCCCATTATTGTCAATCGTTACTTCTGACGTTGCCTCTTGGGATGGTTCAACCTTTTCACCCTGTGTCGCTGATTCATTATCTTCCTTCGCACTGCATGCACCTAAAATAGCCATCAATGCCAGTGCAAAGACAAGCCACATGCTATTCCATTTCTTCATGTCTTTTTCTCCTTTGATGTTAAATCTATAGCAAGAAAGCCGCAGACTTCTTAACTACCATGTATTATGTACTGTGTAACAAATTGAAAAAGGGCATAAAAAAATCCCCTTGTTTCCAAGAGGTTCGCATAGTGAAAAAACGGCTTTTGACCTGAATCACTATCCCCATCCTCGTGGTTGAAGTAAAGATTAATATTGGCAGGTATCCTGGCTTAGGTTCATCATCTATACGCCTTCCCATAGTATGACTATAGTGGCATATTGTATAGACTCCCCATTTACAGTTGCGGGACAGCATCGGATTCTCACCGATTTCCCTTTTAAGCAAATGACAAAGGCCATTTGCACCAATATAAAGATTTATTGTTATAAATATTATTGATAGACTAGCAAAAGTAATTTCTGTTCGCAATCTCACAAAAAAATCCATTTACTTATTATCTTTATTATTATAGCACTATTCTTACAAAATCGAGAACTATTTTACATTAATTATTTTTCATAATCATTTGATTTGGAGTACTATTATGACATATTCGTATTTCTTGAATTCAACAAAATTCTGTTACAATGAAGTAGACGGATTTATAGAAACGAGGATTATTTATGCACAAAACTATTGGAGTCCTTGCTCATGTGGATGCAGGAAAAACAACATTCTCAGAGCAATTATTATTTCATACAAAAAGTATTCAGGCTCGTGGGCGAGTGGATCATCAAGATACTTTTCTGGATAATCATGAGCTGGAGCGTCAACGTGGCATCACTATTTTTGCAGAGCAAGGCCGATTGACAATTGGCAACGATACATATACATTAATCGACACACCTGGACACGTCGACTTCTCTCCTGAAATGGAGCGTGCGATCCGTGTTATGGATTATGCCATCATTGTGATTAGCGCAGTTGAGGGGCTACAGGGGCATACTGAAACAGTCTGGCACTTATTACGTCAGTATCACATTCCAACCTTCTTTTTTATCAATAAAATTGATCGTGAAGGTGCAGCGGTGGATCATGTTATGGCACAGCTTCAAAAAGATTACTCTGAGGATGTACTACTAGTAAATGAAATGTTCCATTCGGATTATATGCCTTCTAATATAATGGAATGGCTAGCTGAACGTGATGACAATCTTTTGGATGCTTTTCTTAATGAAACATTAGATAACACTCACTGTCTTGCCCACCTCCAAGCGTTGATTAAACAGGAGAAAGCCTTTTTATGCTTTACTGGCTCTGCATTAAAAGATATGGGGATACAGGAATTCCTAGCAC
This sequence comes from Lysinibacillus sp. GW821-FHT14F06, assembly GCF_058803665.1. Taxonomy (NCBI): domain Bacteria; kingdom Bacillati; phylum Bacillota; class Bacilli; order Caryophanales; family Bacillaceae; genus Lysinibacillus; species Lysinibacillus sp. GW821-FHT14F06. The sequence continues at coordinate 14,962 of NZ_JBXAPF010000004.1, read as the reverse complement.
AGCTCCCACTGCTTACTGAAACACATTTCGATGCTGCAGCACCATTTCAAGGTGAAGTCTTTAAAATTCGACATGATGGCCATCAACGCTTAACTTTTATCAAAGCATTACAGGGAACCTTACATATTCGAGATGAATTTTCATTTGGAGACGTAACCGAAAAAGTGACGGAGATACGATTGTATAACGGACATCGTTTTGAAGCCGTACAAGAAGTTACAGCTGGTGAAATTTTTGCTGTAAAAGGGCTTAGTTTAGCAAATATTGGTGCAATCCTTGGAAGCTCCAGTAACCCACAGCCCTATGAGTTAGTGCCAACCCTGCAGGCCAAAGTACAATACGAGGGTGAACAGCATATAAAGGAAGTCTTAAAAATCTTTCGTATACTTGAAGCGGAAGAGCCGTCATTACGTGTGATTTGGCATGAAAAATTTCAAGAGATTCAAGTACATATTATGGGTGTTATCCAGCTTGAGGTACTTATCGATGTGCTAAACAAGCGTTTTTCATTAGCCATTTCATTCGGGGAACCACAGATATTATATATGGAAACAATTTCATCAACTGTTACAGGATATGGTCATTTCGAGCCTTTAAAGCACTATGCGGAAGTACATTTATTAATGGAGCCAAGTGCACGCGGTACTGGTATTACATTTGTCAATGCATGTCATACGGACGATTTATCCGTTGGGCATCAACGACTGATTGAAAAGCATTTATTCGAGCGAGAACATCATGGATTACTAACAGGCTTTCCCGTGACTGATATTTGCTTTACGCTTGTAACGGGCCGTGCTCATATTAAGCATACCGAGGGCGGCGATTTTCGCGAGGCCACATTCCGGGCATTGAGGCAAGGGCTTGAGCAAGCGGAGAATGTCCTTTTAGAGCCGTATTACCGCTTTAAGTTAAAAGCATCTACCGATTTTATCGGCCGCATGATGACTGATATTCAGCAAGCATTCGGTACATTTGACCCGCCAATTATTTCCGAAGATGATGTCGTGATTACGGGCCGTGCCCCTGTCGCGACATTTATGAGCTATAGTACAACCTTTGCGGCCTACACTAATGGTAAGGGTGTCCTTTCTCTGCAATTTGATGGCTATGATGTGTGTCATAATACGGAAGAAATTATTATGCAAGTCGGCTATGATAAGAATGCCGATCCTGAATATACATCTGCCAGTATTTTTTGTGCAAAGGGGAAAGGCTATTCCGTTCCATGGCATGAGGCACAAGCAGCAATGCATTGTATAAAATAATTCAGAAAATAGAAACAGGGCATGGGAAATTACTTCCATGTCCTGTTTCTGTACTAAGATTGTATTAATTGGTTTTGCTATTGAGAAGATATTGACTAATTTGGGTTGTATTCTCTTGGACCTGAGCAGTTCTTGGGTTGACCAGAGCGATTTGCTCTTGAACCTAAGCTGTTCTAGGGCTGATTGGAGCGGTTCTCCCTTGTACCCGAGCTATTTTTGAGCTGACCGGAGCGATATTCACTTGTACCAGAGCCGTTTCCTTTTGAATCTGAACAGTTGCTTTTTCCTATAATGCTCGTACATTTTGCCTTGTGTCTTTGAAAAGACGATAAGAAGGTTCTACAACAGCATAGCTATGTGAATTAGAAAAGTCTGTTAACACTTTGCCTGGTCTACTTTTCAAAAGTTGCAAATTATCAATTAATTGCAGCAATAGCTCATGACCATTGCCGCGTGGATGCCAGTTTAAATGATAATCATTTAGTTCCTTTACGGCTAGTAAAAAATGCTTATATTCGCGTTCTACAAAACTAATAAGTTTGCTATCCTGTGTGATTCGTGATAAATCTTCCAAATAAGTTTCATAAAAACGCATCACAATCGAGCACAATAAATCATTGACACGAGCAGCACTTAATACAGGCTTAGGCTCTACAAAAAGTCGTTCTAGATTTGGTTTGGCACGGGTTGAATCGATGCGTGTAATTAAATGATAAAGTTCGCCATCAACCTCATACACAATTGGATTTGTTGGCATATACATCATAAAGCTATTTGTTTTTGTTTTCAGGTTCTCTGTTATCTCTGCCCTTGCGAAAAGATGTCCATTAAATTCCTCATTTTGAATCCAAATAATGTCCTTGTTATATAAAATTTGATCAAATAGTCGCTGATTACTAATAAGGCTGGTTGCAAGTATTTGATCAACAAGTGATTCCACAGCCATTCTTGTTTTTGCTTGCTTGGCAACTTCAGTGCGTGGCTGCTTACAAATTTTCATATCCTCAAAGTGCGTTTCCTGTGCTGACCATACATGAATATTCGTCATAAGTGCATCCTCTTTTCGTACATATTTTCAAAACGGAAGTCATCAGTAAAAAAAGGATTTCCTTCATTTAGAGGAAACCCTTCGATTTATTGTTTTCGTTCATCACAAAAAGTCAAACAATACCCAAACCTAAATGTATGGGAATTTATCCACATACCTTTATTTAATTTGGGCGTCTGACGTACTGTGACAAACAGAGCATTCTGTTTTGTCAACATGCCACCTCCTATTCCTCGTAGGGTTATGGTGTGTACTCATAATAGGCAGGTATCCTGACTCATGATCATCGCTACTTTTCCCCTTCCCGTCGTTAAACAGTGGTATACGAAAAGTCGCTCACATTTACAGTTGCGGGACAGTGTCGGATTTGCACCGACTTCCCTTTTCAGTAAATTGCACGCAATTTACACCTATTATTACACGCTATTCAGTTGTTAAGGAATCGTGTTTACTTCACATTCCTTATAGCTTACTAGTATTAATTGTAAAGTAGTATTTTTCTAAAGTCAATTACCACAATATATAGTATATTCCTAAAAAAAATACTTTCTTCATTAAATAATTGGAAAAATGATTGTTACGATTATTGTTTGAAATTGTATGACATATATTTTCAACAAGCCATTTTATCCTATTAACTGCTTTTCAGTTGGTTCCGTATCATGATTTTGAAGCCCCTCAAAAATATTTGCATGTTTTACAAAAGAACTTTCATTTCATCCCTCCATTTTGCATTTGCATGGATATAATAATAAGCTCAAAATAGAGATACATTAAATACCTTTTAGCTTTTCATAATATTGAATATCTATAACTTACAAGCCATCAATAATCAAACACCCCACCATTTTCAGGTCTTGTCGAATGGGTAGCACATCATTCTTTATTGAGCTCATACAAAATACATGTACCTGAATATCTTTGATGATTCTTTAATTCAAATAGCTATAGGTATTGATATAAACTTCCTTGCTATTCTTCAATTCATACATGTACCCAGCAAGCCTTTGACCCTTCTCATGGTAATCTGTCCATTTCGCACCCCTTCTTCTTTTGCATAACAAAAAAGCCTCGCTTAAGCGCGGGCTTTTTATAATCTTGAAAGTGTCACAGGCAATGGGCCATTTATTTCAACATTGTACAAATGTTGTAAACTCCATAAGTTATATTTATAGTAGAATCTTCTATTACATAATTAAGCCTTAAATCGCTGTGTAAGCTGCTGTAAATTTTCTGCTTGTACACATAAATCTTGTGATACTGTATTGACCGCTTGCATGGAGGCGCTTTGCTCATCTACTGATTGTAGAACAACTTCTGTATATTGTGATAACCTATCCATACCAGAAGCAATTGTCATAACAGATTTTGTCACCTCAACAGCACTACCTGAAAGCTCCTCAGCCGTAGCAGAAATATCCTCCAGCTGACTCGTCATTTTACTTACATGTTGAGATATCGTACCAAATGACTTTGTTGCTTCATCAATAACATAGACACCCTGCTGAACATTTTTTAAATCCTCTTCAACCGATGACGCTACCTGTGCTGTATCATTTTCAATTCCAACTACTAGCTCAACAATCTGATGTGCTGAATGTTTGGATTGCTCTGCTAATTTACGAACTTCCTCTGCTACGACCGCAAAGCCTTGACCATGTTCCCCAGCCCGTGCTGCTTCAATTGCTGCATTTAATGCTAGTAAATTCGTTTGATCTGTAATGGTTGTTATCATATCAATCATTGTTTTGATATCCATCATTTTATTTGTTAACTGCTGCATTAACTGACTTGTTTTTTCAGTTGAGTTCGAGATAAATTGCATTTGATTTTTAGCCACATGTAAAATTTCTGCACCGTTACCTGCAACATCATTTGCTTCCTTTGCATGGTCAAAAACATCTTGCGTTGCTACAGTAATCCGTTCAATGCCATCTGCTGTTTCTTGCATAGCCACTGCACTTTCATTGGCTGATTGAGCTGCATGCTTAAGTCCATCTGATGTTTTTTCCATTTGAGAATCAACTTCATCAACAGCCATCGTAATTCCATTTGTACTGGCAGATAGCTCCTCTATACTCGTAGATAAGTCTGAAGAGCTATGGGCAATTTTTTGAGTGATAATTTGTAATTGTTCTTTCATCTCTATGAATGCTTTTGTTAACGCTGAAATTTCATCATTGGAATTCACTTCAATAGGAGCAGTATGCAAATTTCCCTCAGCAATTGCCTGAGCAGATGCTGCTAATTGGTTGATGGGCTTAATAATTTTATACTGTACATAGACAATATAGGAAAGTGTCATTGCAATTCCTAGTATTGTTAATATTGTGGATAACCAATCCAATGATGTAAGATTTGCTAGGTCTATGACTAATATAATAATCATAAGAACATTTAAAGCAGAAAAACCAATTATACTTCTTTTTCCTAAACTCATACTAAATTCCCCCAACTATAATAATATTCCAATGTAGTTATTATAGTTGAATTTTCCTTCGATTCACAGAAAAAAGCCCCACTATTGTAAGAAACAAGTCATATAAAAAAGCACTTTACGCTAGGCAAAGTGCTCTCTATAGTCTATTATTTCAATTTCATAATACTTGACCCTGCAATACCAGGATGTGTCATTTCATATGGATCTAAAATTAAATCCAATTGTTCAGTTGTTAGTACGCCTTCTTCTAAACAAAGTTCACGAATCGAACGACCAGAAAGAATTGCTTCACGCGCTAGACGAGCAGCCACTTCATAGCCAATATGTGGATTTACAGCCGTTAGGACACCAACACTTTTCTCCACATATTCTTTCATACGCTCTTCATTTGCTTCAATATCTTTTAAGCAGTTTTCAGTAAATGCACGGAATACATTATTCATTATGCTGATAGATTGAATTAAGTTAAATACTAACACAGGCTCCATCACGTTTAATTCTAATTGCCCTGCTTCAGATGCTAGAGAAATTGTATGATCATTACCGATTACTTGGAAGGCAACTTGATTTAAAACTTCTGGCATTACTGGATTTACCTTACCTGGCATAATTGAAGATCCTGGTTGGCGAGCTGGTAAGATAATCTCTCCTAAGCCGGCACGTGGACCAGAAGCCATTAAGCGAAGGTCATTCGCAATTTTAGACATGTTGATCATACAGATTTTTAATGCACCAGACACTTCTGTATAAGCATCCGTATTTTGTGTAGCGTCTACTAAATGAGTAGCACCTTTTAACGGTAATCCTGAAATTTCAGCAAGATGCTCATCGACAGACTTAATATAATCAGGGAACGCATTTAAACCTGTACCTACTGCTGTTGCCCCCATATTCACATCATATAGATTCGGGCGAGTTTGATGGATGCGTACAATATCACGGTTGATAACGCGGCAATAAGCTTCAAATTCTTGTCCTAATCGAATAGGTACTGCGTCTTGTAAATGAGTACGTCCCATTTTAATCACATGTGCAAATTGCTCTGCTTTTTGGTGGAATACCGCTTGCATATTATCCATTGTTAGCAGTAATTCATCTATTAAATTTAAAACAGCGATATGAATAGCTGTTGGGAAAGCATCATTTGTTGATTGGGACATATTCACATGGCTATTTGGACTGATTGATTGATAGTCCCCTTTTTCTTTCCCTAAAATTTCTAGGGCACGGTTTGCAATTACTTCATTGGCATTCATGTTGATCGATGTACCTGCACCGCCCTGAATTGGGTCTACTATAAATTCTGCATCCCATTTTCCATCAATCACTTCTTGTGCTGCTTCGACAATTGCCTCACCAATTTCTTTTGATAATAGGTGTACTTCCATATTGCCCAATGCTGCTGCTTTTTTGACAATCCCCATTGCTTTAATTAATGCAGAGTGAATTGTGTAGCCTGTAATAGGAAAGTTTTCAGTCGCACGTAGCGTTTGAATCCCATAATAAGCATTTGCTGGTAATACACGTTCACCTAAAAAATCTTTTTCTATACGTTGTGTTGACATCATTGTCGTCTCCTTTTATGCAATACTCACACTTGATAGTAGCTAATTAATGGCGGATTGTAAACAGTCATTTTTCTGTAAAATAAAAAAATCCTTTAAAAAAGTAAATTATTCGCTAAAAACCGAGCGCATTCTATACGCGCTCGGTCCATTATTCCGTATTATGATGTGAGTGTAGTAAAGAAAAGGAGCAAGTTATCAGCTACTCATAGGTACTGTTTGGTTACTATTTCTTTTCCGATAAATCCAACGCCTTCTTTATTATTTATCGGAAGTGACAGTAAAACGACTATTTATATGAGTTGGATTTTCAATTTCATCTACTACAGCTATGGCATAGTCCGCATAGCTCACATAGCTTTCACCAGCAGCATTCACCAATAAATGATCAGCACCCGCTTTGTAGCTTCCTGTTCTTGGACCTTCTGGATCAAAGAATGCTGATGGACTTAAAAATGTCCAAGTAATTGATGATTGTTGTAAATCATGTAGATTTTCACCTTGGTTTTTAGCTGTTGCATAAAACATTTCAGGAAAGTCCGGTGTATCCATTACACGTACAGTTTTTTCTGGGTCTACAAACAAGCTACCTGCTCCACCAACAACAAATAATTTTGTATCTATGCCAGTTAAAATTTCAATTAAATGACGACCTGCTTTTACATGTAATTCTTCCTGACCAAATGGGGCGCCAAACGCATTAACAACAACATCAAAGCCTTTTACATCCTCTTGCGTTAAAGCAAATACATCTTTCTCCATAACAGAAATATTTCCCACTACTTTCGATGCAGAGCGTACGATGGCTGTTACATCATGACCACGTTGTAATGCCTCCTCTACTATTCTTTGTCCTGCTTTCCCTGTTGCTCCAATTATACCAATCTTCATTATGTGTTCCTCCTAGTTTATAGTTGTAACCAATTAAGTTACAGGGTGGGTACAAAAGATCGACTTCGTTTAAAGACGAAGTTGATCTAGCACATCCTGTAAAGTTTGTGCTTGTAACTGTTCTTCCATTGCCTGCCAAATAGATGTATAAACACCCTCCAATGTATGTTGGATTTTTCTCCCCACCATACAGGCTGGATTTGGCTCATCATGAATCGCAAAAAGCTGCTCTGGCCCATCAATTGCCTGGTAGATAGCTAATAATGTTAAATCTTTTGGCTCTACCAATAACTCATAACCAGCGATGCCTGTTTGTGAAGACAGCAATCCTGCTTTTTTGAGAGTACCAATCATGCGTCTTACCACAACTGGATTTGTATTGACACTCCCTGCCATAAAGTCAGATGTTAACTGACTTTTATCAGATGTAGTTGCAATGAGCGAAAGTATATGGATCGCTACCGAAAATCGACTGTTCACCATATGTATCACCACCTGTTGTAACTATTATAGTTACAGGTGTAGATAAAGGCAAGAAAATTGCTTTATATACACCTGCCTTTATTTTTTCCATTTGAATGCTTATTATTCTTTTCTCTCGTGTAAACACGAAATCAATTTCGGCTTGGCGTAATTGCGTCCGGATTTTGAATTGTGCCCACACAATTCATTCCTTTGAAAATCCGTGACATCCGCCGGAGGCATTATCTTCATTCAGTAGGTGTTTGGACACCCACTGAAAAGAAACCAATACCTTATTCATCTCACCACCTGCAGAGGTGGGAGTCTTCTGTATCTGCTGCTATGCTTTCGATACAAAAAACATTTGCTGAATGAAGATAAAATTTAACCTAAAAATAGAGTAAGACATTTACCGCATGTAAAGGTTCAAGTGAATTGGGCTACAAATTGAAGTTCAACTTTAAATTCTCTTTACGTAAATAACTAGCTCTTGCCGGATTTCTCCGTTCTCCTCATAAAAATCTAAGTTATGAAATTCATACTTAAAGTGGCCTAATGGGAATGTTACACTCTCCCCTTGTGCTGCTGCTAATATGCCCGCCACATCCTGTGACACCATATGTAAAAGCTCTGTACCTGTAAACGTTTCTACAAATATCACATTCATCTAAAACACCTCCTAGGCTATTATAGCTTAGAAGGCGCTTACAATTATAATATATCTTCATGTCTTCTAAGACGAATTTCATCAATCACCTGCATCATTTTCTTAATTTGCTCCTGTGTTAATTTTGTAGAGATATAGGATTGCTCATGTTGTTGAATAGCATTTATTTCTGGTTGAGGCGGATGGATAGGCAACTTCCTTCTACGTTGTTTTTCTCCTCTTCCATCTATTTGAAACATCATTGATCTCCTCACACTATTCACCTCTACATTATTTTAGTCCTAAAGATAACTTATAACTAATTATTAGTATATATCCTATAATTGCCATATTCAATATAATGGAAAATTCTCTTTCGAACTTTTAGCAACTTTTTCTTAATGTATTTTATTCCGAAAAATTCGATTAAAAAAACAGCAACCAAATCGGCTGCTGCAAAAATTAAACGGCGATGGGTGCTTTAATTGCTGGATGTGGATCATAGCCCTCAATTGTTAAATCTTCAAGCTCCATATCAAAAATTGACGTTTTATTCGGATTAATTTTCAAGGTTGGTAGGTCCTTTGGTTCACGAGAAAGCTGCTCTTTTACTTGCTCCACGTGATTAATATATATATGAGCATCCCCAATGCTATGAATAAACTCGCCAACTTCTAATCCACACTCATGAGCAATTAAATGTGTCAATAATGCGTAGGAAGCAATATTAAATGGACAGCCTAATAGTGTATCCAAACTTCTTTGCATTAATTGACAGCTCAGCTTACCATCTGCAACATAAAATTGGAACATCACATGACATGGAGGTAATGCCGCTTTACTGCCTTTTGCTCCAGCGTCAATTACATCTTCTGGATTCCATGCATTGACAATGATTCGTCTTGAATCAGGATTATGTTTAATTTGATGGATTACATCCTGCAATTGATCGAGGCTCTCCCCTGTCGATGTTGTCCAATTGCGCCATTGCTTGCCATAAACATTCCCTAATTCCCCATATTTACGTGCAAATTCATCGTCCGATAATACACGCTCGCAAAATGATGCTAGCTCTTTTTGGTAAATTGCGTTAAACGATTCATCTATTAAACAGCGTCTACCAAAATCGGTCATATCAGGACCTGAATAGTCATCAGATTCAACCCATTTTTTAAAGGCCCATTCGTCCCAAATATGGTTATTATTCTGTAATAAATATCGAATATTAGTATCACCTTTAATAAACCAAAGGAGCTCACTGGCTACAAGTTTAAACGGAATACGTTTTGTCGTTAAAAGCGGGAAGCCTTTACTGAGGTCAAATCGCATTTGATAGCCAAATACACTATATGTCCCTGTTCCTGTACGATCTTCCTTTTTAATGCCATTCTCTAATATATGTTGTAATAAATGTAAGTACGCAGTTTCTGGATGCGTCATCGTTTCTCAACAGCTCCTTCATGTTTGCTGTTGACCATTATAACATCTAACAACTATATTTGGACGAGCAAAAAGAAAAACCACCTCTAAAATAAATCATACTATGACATACCTGAATCAAAGGAGTTATTGTTTAATTCTTTTGAGATTTCACTCTCAGTCGTGACGAAAAACGTAGGCAGCAAAATAATATTCAATAAAATCGGTCCAACAATAAATAATAAATCAATGCCTGGATTAAAATAAAGACCAAATGCAGTCAACAGCCCAGACATAATTAGAAAAACAATTTGAGCAATGATTACCATTAAAGGAACGATTTGATACAGATAGTTTAACTTTCGGAACTGATGCATATTTTCTGGATCATGAACGATTCTCTTTTTCAAGCGTCTTGACATTACTATGCAAGTCATTAATTGCACTAATATAAAGCTAAAATAGATAACACTATTCAGCACCAATTGACCTTTCATGACAGTACCATCAAAATGACCCACCCGCTGTTGTAAAAGCTCGTAGACAGCTCCCTCATAGACATATTCCTGGTCACTTAAAAGCGTGAGAGGTGCTACGAAGCCGAATGCTGCCCAATCATTTGCATTGACTTTCCAATTCGTTAATTTACTAGCTAAAATACGTAATTGAATAGCTTCATCTTCACCAAACATTCCTACAAGAATGCTATATGGAATCGCTACTTTCATTTGGCCACTTTGCTTTTCTTGAAATAAATCCTTAATGAAGAAAGTATACGCAACATCTGATTGGTTCGCTTCATAATGAGCCTCTTCTACCTTCCAATGACTTGCTAACGAGGATTCAATTTTATTCCTCATCTCAACATAAGGCTTATCTTTATGTAAACGCTTAGGAATTTTATAGACAAAATGATTATCACTCCCGATAATACAAATATCAACTTCGACCTTATCTTTTTCAAAGGCATTAGCAATTGCTGTCATTGGATACAACATTATGCCGACTAGGAAAAAAAGGATTAGCGACAATCCGCACTTTTTCACGCAATGCTCCCCCTTTCCGTCATATATGCTAGATTTACACTATCATAGCTTTTACCGAAAAGACTATTTCGTTATTCCGAAAAAGCAATAGTGGTTTTCCGAAAGACCTGATTTCGGTATTCCATAATTGCCATTAATTATGGATAATGTATAGCATACTATTTAATGAAACGGGGTTTATTCGATGAAAATAAATGAGAGAAAAAGATGAACAAATGGACATATAGTATTTTCATTGCATATTTAGTAGTAGGAATTTATGTACTTGCCGTAACAATAAAGGTACCTTTTATTGGTATTTTAGTGGACTCGTCTAGTGGGCAACTGGTTATAGATGATCTCTATTATCCTGATTGGGCACAGCAACAAAATATTGAAACTGGTGATATTTTACTGACAATTGACGGAAAACCTGCGCAAGAAAATAGTTCCATTCAATTTCACTCTGTCGCAAGAAGTGCCAAAGACTTAACGATTATCAAACCTAGTGGCGTTGTTCACGCTATATCAGTTCAACATCAGGATATACCTGAGGAATTATTTTTACAAATTATTTTTCCAATATTTTATTTCGTTTTATCTTTTGGTATTGCACTCTACTTATGGAGAAAAAATAAAGAAAATCAACAAACAAGACTACTAGTACTATTTCTATTAACCTGTTCTTTAGCTTATACTAGTTCAGGCGCTTCCTCTAGAGAGAATCTTCTCGGTATGCTAGTTATAGGGATATGCATCATTTTATGCTTAGTGCTTTTTATTCACTTTTTGCAATCATATTTCTGCTACTTACATCTAGAATGGAGATATCTCGATACAAGATGGCTTTATTTCATTCCACTAGCTTTTTTATGTTGTAATGTTTTTGAATTATTTAATCGAGAATTGAGGGAAGTAATTGCCTCTATTAATTTAGGCCTATTTGCTGTGCTTGTCCTTTATGCCATCTACATATTACTTACAAGTTATTTACGCACAAAATTGGCAAAAATTCGCCTAATAGCTATTGCTTTTATCACACCATTCTTACCATTTTTACTTTTTTTCGTAATACCTGAAATTTTAGGTCACGAACCCATTTTACATGCGGAGTTTGCTGCACTATTTTTATTATTTATTCCATTTTCCTTTATCTTCATTCAAGTGAATGAGCGACTCTTCGATATTGAATATCAATTATCTCGTTTTCGTTATTATTCTACCCTTGCTTTTTTTAGTGCCGTAATACTGACTTCAAGCATAGCCTTACTATTTTTAAAGGACATTTCGCTTGTTAAAATGACGAGTATCTTTATTCTTATTTTTCTCGTTATCATAGCGAGCTTCTATATAAAAGAGCAGCTTGATTTTAAGTACCGAAAAATTATTTTTTCATCCACTGGCAATTATGTACATAATTTATATGCTGCGGTTAATAGAATGGGGAAAGCAAAAAATCAACAAGAATTATTGAAACTATTCAAATATGAAATCACCGAAAAACTTGGTACCACAGCCTTTATGATTACAACCGAAACAGAAGTTGTACCATTCGTTCGTGGTGAGATTATAGAAAAAATGGGCACGATTCAACTGCTGCTACACGATACAGGTGAAGAAAAAGTTGTTTTAAAAATAAGACACCCCCTACAGAAAGAAGAACTTCTTTGGTTAGAGTTATTATCACTTTATGTCTCTATGTTTATAGATAATTTAAAGCTTATTGAAGATTTAGTGCAAGAAATTCAACATATGAAGGATTCCAATGATACGCAGCTACCTTGGCTCGATAAATTATTGTGGAATATTATTGAAAAGGAAAAAAGTATTTTAGCGCAAGAATTACATGACACCATTTTACAGGAACAGCTTCATTTAGCGAGAGAGCTAGATGTGCTTGCTGGATCACCGCTTATAAAAAAAGAAAAGGTATTAGATATTCGGGAGCAATTGCTGAATGCCACAAAAGATTTACGGGAATATTGCGAAAATCTAAGCCCTCCTTTACTTGACACATTTGGATTACAAATGGCTTTAAAAAAATTAATACAAAAGGTAAAAATACGAGCAGATTTTTTGTTAAGTGCTCATATAGAACGTGTCCAATTTCAGGATGTCACCTTACATTTAGTCGTTTATCGCCTAGTACAGGAACTGTTAAATAATGCGATAAAGCATGCTGAGGCAACTGAAGTATCATTAAAGTTACAAGCTATTCCACATGGTTTTATCCTACAATACGATGATAATGGCATTGGCTGTAATATTGAAGATTTAATGCAATCTTCAGCTTCCATGGGGATAAACGGAATTCGTGAGCGTGTACGCGCATTTAATGGTGAGATCAACATTGCCTCCAGTCATAATGAAGGAATGCATATATTTATTCAAATACAAGAGGACGGAGATTCGTATGATTAATATTCTTATTGTAGATGACCATCCTGTCGTTTTAGATGGTACTAAAACACTATTACAGGATTTAACAGATGTAAATATAGACACCGAGCAGAATTGTGAAGCAGTATTATCAAGAATGGATGTTCAAGCTTTCCAACTATTTTTAATCGATATTAATATGAAACCAACTAATGGCATTCAACTTTCTGAGATGATTAAGAAAAAACAACCAGAAGCCATTATCTTACTGTATACAGGATACGAGCTTTCCGATTATTACGAATTACTTGTGGAGAAAAAAATTGACGGACTACTTTCAAAGCTAGCCACCAAAGAGCAAGTGATTCAAACCATTTTAGCTGCATTAAGAGGTGAAATTCTACTGTCAGCAGATTTTTTAGATTTCGTTCAACAGCGTACGAATATGCCAAATAGGAAGCAGGAAGTTTTTCTCAGTGACAAAGAACAAGAAATTTTACAGCTTGTCTCACAAGGCTGTACGAATAAAGCTATTGCATCTGCCATTGGCGTAACACAGAGAACTGTAGAAAACTATTTATCTAAATTATTTGTTAAGCTTAATGTAGAATCAAGAGCTGAGGCAGTGATTGTAGCGAAAGAGAAAGCGTGGATTGACTAACAAGAGTCAACGTCATAAAGTATATATTACAAATGTAAATTTTCCCTTTCTAAAAACGGAATATACTGGATAAATGTATAAAACTGTTATATACTAAAACTAATAATTACATTACTTCTTTTATGTCATTAAAATCACGTATTCAAAAGGAAATACGGGCTTTTGAATACGTGATTCTTTGCAAGTGATGGAAGGAATATGATTGTTGAATTTTTTTGGGAGGGTGTTCACACATGACACAAGGTACAGTAAAATGGTTTAACGCAGAAAAAGGTTTTGGCTTTATCGCAGTTGAAGGTGGAAATGATGTATTTGTACATTTTTCTGCAATTCAATCAGATGGCTTTAAAACTTTAGAAGAAGGTCAAAAAGTGGAATTCGGTGTAGAAGAAGGAAACCGTGGACCACAAGCAACTAATGTTGTCAAGATTTAATGTAAGCCATAGCATTTATAGTGCAAAAATTCAAGAGACATCCTTTGTTTGGATGTCTCTTTTTCATGTTATTACCCCTGTGTATTATCAGCGCTTAAAAAACGACACAGGAAATTTAAAATTGCAATATAGAACGGAAATAAAAAGATCATTGCAAAAAGGATTAATCCTTGCACAGGTGCTGGTGAATCGCCTTGATTGGTAATTGGAAAAATACTTGTAAATAGAAAAGTAAAGATGATTGAATATGGCAGCCAAAGAATAGTTGTTACATAAACTAATCGGTGACGAGCAAGCCATTTAGCTGTTAGTTTATACATTACAATACTCGCTACTATCCAACCGATTGCGTGCACCAGAAATAAAAAAATATCAAACTGCTGCCCTTCCCATCCAGTTAGTCTTACCATTCGATAATAATTCACTTGTAATTCAATCGAAATAAAGAACATAAGCCCATAATATATACTCACTAGATTCAGCTTAAGAAAATAACTCATTTCTTAGCTCCTTATGCATACGAATGTAAACCAGCAATCACTAAATTTACAAATACTTGATTAAAGATGATAATGCCAAAGCCAATAATCGCTAACCAAGCTGTTTTTTCACCCTCCCACCCCTTTGAAAGTCGAAAATGAAGGAAGGCTGCATAAAATAAAAATGTTATTAGTGCCCATACTTCTTTAGGGTCCCAGCCCCAGTATCTACTCCACGCAATTTG